>NKIE01000297.1 GCA_002256055.1 Pseudomonas sp. PGPPP3
CCTACGGCATTTTTATGAATCTCTGGTTCCGACTGATCCTCATGCTCCTGCGCCGCCCCTGGCGTAAACCGGTGGATGGCTTGGCCACCACCGTCATCCGTCTGCGCGTCTGGCCGCTTGATCTCGACTTCAATCGGCATGTCACCAACGGTCGCTATTTCACCTTGGCGGATGTCGGTCGCATGGATTACGTGCTGCGCAGCGGCGCCTTTCGCGTGGCCCTGCGGCACAAGGCGCTGCCGATTGTTGGCGACACCTGGGGCAAGTTTCGTCGTGAGTTGAAGCTGTTCGAGGCCTTTGAGATTCACACCCGCATGCTCGGTTGGGATGACAAGTGGAGCTTTGTCGAGCACCGCTTCGTCAGCCGCGGGCGAGTGGTGGGCGTTGTGCTGATCCGCGGGTTGTTCCGCTCGCCCAAGGGCACGGTGGCCCCCGGCGAGTTCGCCCGTGAGCTGGGCTTGGACGAGCAGTCCCCGGCGCTGCCGCACTGGCTGAGCGACTGGTCACAGAGCTGCGATGACATGAGCTTGCAACTGCGTGGGGAAGAGGCGCGTTAGGGGCTGCTTGCGGGTGCTGAGGCGCAGCAGCCGGTTTCCAGCTCCTTGATAATTGGGCAGTCCGGGCGGTGGTCGCCGTTGCAGTGGGTGACCAACTCGCTGAGCGTATCGCGTAGGCTGGTGAGCTCGCCGATCTTGCGGTTGAGTTCGGCAATATGGTCGGCGGCCAGGGCTTTGACATCGGCACTGGCGCGCTGGCGGTCCTGCCACAGGGCCAGCAGTTTGCCGACTTCTTCCAGGGTGAAACCGAGGTCGCGGGCGCGCTTGATAAACGCCAGTTGATGCAGGTCCTGCGGGCTGTAATGGCGATAGCCGTTGTCGCTGCGATTGGCGGCGTGCAGCAGGCCGATGGACTCGTAGTAACGGATCATCTTGGCCGACAGGCCGCTGGCCTTGGCGGCCGCTCCGATATTCATGCGTTATCCTCGCTCAAGTCAGCTTTCCAGCGTTTCAGCAGTAGGGCATTGGCCACCACGCTGACGCTGGACAGGGCCATGGCGGCGCCGGCCAGCACCGGGTTGAGCATGCCGAAGGCGGCCAGCGGCAAGCCGATCATGTTGTAGATAAAAGCCCAGAACAGGTTCTGGCGGATTTTTGCGTAGGTGCGTCGGCTGATTGCCAGGGCGGCGGGCACCAAGCGCGGGTCGCCGCGCAGCAGGGTGATGCCGGCCGCGTGCATGGCGATGTCGGTGCCGCTGCCCATGGCGATGCCGATGTCGGCGGCGGCCAGGGCTGGAGCGTCGTTGATGCCGTCACCCACCATGGCCGCCCGACCGTGCTGCCTGAGGGCGTTAATGTGCGCCAGTTTGTCCGCCGGCAGCACGTTGGCCTGGCGCTCGTCGATACCCAAGGCGTCGGCCACGGCGTTGACGCTGCCCTGGTTGTCGCCGCTGATCAGGTGGCAGCGGATGCCCTGGGCCTGCAATTGGCGGATGGCGGCGCGGGCACCGGGCTTCAGGCTGTCACCAAAGGCCAGCAGGCCGAGCACCTGCGGTTGTGGGGCCAGCTCCAGCAGCCAGGCCAGGCTGCGGCCTTCGGCTTCCCAGGCCTCTGCCGCTTTGCCCAGAACGCCTGTCTGCAGCTGTTGCTCATCCAGCAGGCGCCGGTTGCCCAGGGCCAGGGTGCGTGGGCCGAGGTCGGCGCGGGTGCCTTTGCCGGGCAACGCCTGGCTGGCGGTTACGGCGCTGAGGGGCAGATTACGATCGCTGCAGGCGCTGAGTACGGCTTTGGCCAGCGGGTGTTCGCTGCCTTGCTGAAGGCTGCCGGCCAGTTGCAGCAGCTGCTCGTCATTGCCGTCGACGGCCTGCAGATGCACCACTTGCGGGCTGCCGGAGGTCAGGGTGCCGGTCTTGTCGAAGGCCACGGCATGCACGCCATGGGCGATTTCCAGAGCTTCGGCGTCCTTGATCAAAATACCGTGACGGGCCGCCACGCCAGTGCCGACCATGATCGCCGTGGGGGTGGCCAGGCCGAGGGCGCAGGGGCAGGCGATCACCAGTACGGCCACGGCATTCAACAGCGCCACTTGTAGGCCTGCGCCGGCGAGCAGCCAGCCGGCCAGGGTCAGCAGGGCGATGGCCAACACCACGGGGACAAACACTTGACTGATGCGGTCCACCAGTTTCTGGATCGGTGCCTTGCCGGCCTGGGCGTTTTCCATCAGACGGATGATTTGTGCCAGTTGAGTTTCACCGCCCAAGGCGCTGATGCTGACCAGCAGGCGCCCTTCGCCATTGATTGCACCGGTGCTGACGGCATCACCGGGGTGCTTGGCCACTGGCAGGCTTTCGCCGCTGAGCAGGGCTTCGTCGGCATGGCTACTGCCCTCGAGGATCAGGCCGTCGACCGGGAAGCGTTCGCCGGGTTTGACCACGATCACGTCATCGCGCTGCAAGGTGCCGATCGCCACCTGCTCTTCACGACCATCACGCAGGCGCAGGGCAAAGGCCGGACGCAGGGCCTGGAGGGCGCGCAGGGCGCTGGAGGTTTGGCGCTTGGCGCGGCTTTCGAGGTATTTGCCCAAGCGCACCAGAGCGATCACCACCGCTGCGGCCTCGAAATACAGGTGTGGCATGCCGCCGGCCGGGGTCGCCCACCATTGGTAGAGGCTCAGGCCGTAGGCGGCGCTGGTGCCCAGTGCTACCAGCAGGTCCATATTGGCGCTGCCAGCGCGCACGGCGCTCCAGCCCGCACGGTAGAAGCGTGCGCCGAAGATGAATTGCACGGGGGTGGCCAGGGCGAATTGCAGCCAGGCCGGCTGCATCCAGTGCAGGCCGAAGGGCTCCACTAGCATCGGCAGCAACAGCGGCAGGGCCAGGCCGATCGCCAGCAGCAAACTCCAGCGCTCCCATTGCCGCGGCTGGCTGGCGTCGGCGCTGGGCGGTGCCTCGGTGTTGAGCCGGCTGGCCTGATAGCCGGCGGCAACCACGGCCGCCAGCAGGGCTTGCGGGTCTGCCGTGCCGAGTAGTTGCAGGTGGGCGCGTTCGCTGGCCAGGTTGACGCTGACAGTCAGCACACCAGGCACTTGCATCAGGGCCCGCTCGACCCGGCCCACGCAGCTGGCGCAGCTCATGCCGCTGATCTGCAGTTCAAGGGCTTCTTGTGGCACCTGATAACCGCAGGCCGTGATGGCGTCGATCAAGGCTTGCGGGTTGTCGCCCTGGTACTGCACCTGAGCGCGCTCGGCCAGCAGGTTGACGCTGGCACTGCTGACGCCGGGAACTTGCTGCAGGGCGCGCTCGGCGCGGCCGGCACAACCGGCGCAGGTCATGCCGCGAATGGGCAGGTCAATCAGGGTTGGGCGGGTCATGGGCACCTCCGGGTGAGCAGATTGATAGAATCAACCTTCACCCAAGGGCAAGGTCAAGGCGTTATTCCACGCTGGGTACTTTGATCAGGTACAGGCCGTTGTTGCCCAGGGCAATGCGGTATTTGCGCACTTCGCCGGCCTTGAGTTTGATGTGTTCGCCGCGAATCTGCTCAAAGGCGGGGATGCAGCCGAGGCCGCCGAGCATGCCCATGCGGATCGACAGGTCGCCGGCGGGCAGATTGAACGAGGTTGCCTGACCCTGGTACAGGCGTGCGACCAACTGGTCCTGCAGGTAGATGCCGATGTCGCAGGGGGTGGCCACTTCCAGGCGATCGCGGGTGATGATCAGCACGGCGTAATTCATCGATGTTTCGCTGTTGGCGATGCCGGGCAGCAGCAGTACAGCCAGCAGTAACAGACGCAACCTGAGCATAACTACCTCGGACATCCAAACAGTCAGGTGTTGAGCTTGGCGTTTGCGGCAGCGTCCGGCAAGTGCGACGGGGTTGTGTTGGCAGCGATTTGTTTTGCCCAAAGCATCGCGCCAGTAGGGGAATTCGACCTATTATCGGCGTACTCACCTGAATTTAGCCGTCATGGAGACGACGTTATGCTTCTGGGCCGCCCTCGCCACACCTTTCTGTGCAGTTTTTCCCTCAGCCTTCTGCTAAGCCCGCTGGCGTTGGCCGAGGGCCCGCCACCGGCAGAGGTTACGGTCGAGGTGGCCAAGGCGGAAATGCTGCCCGTGGTGCTGGAGTATGCGGCGCGCACGGCGGGTTACCGTGAGGTGGACGTACGTGCTCAGGTGAGCGGCATTCTGAAGGAACGCACCTACCTGGAAGGCAGCAAGGTCAAGCAAGGCCAGGTGCTGTTTCGCATCGATCCGCGCTTGTACCAGGCGGCGCTGGCCCAGGCCAAGGGCGCTCTGGCGCAGGAGCAAGCGCGCTACCGGCAGACCGATCGCGACCTTAAACGTATCCGTGAGCTGCAGAAAAAGGGCTTCGCCAGCGAAAGCGAGTTGGATCGTTACATTTCCAACTTTGAGCAGAGTAAGGCCAACCTAGAGGCCGCTCAGGCCAATGTCCAGGCC
>NKIE01000298.1 GCA_002256055.1 Pseudomonas sp. PGPPP3
CTAGGCGATCCGCGTAGGTGCGAGTGGTGATGATATTGCCGTAGAACTCCGGCGAGGTGTCCAGGTTATGGTTGTAGTAATCCAGACCGGCCTGGGCCAGCGCGGTGGTCTGCTCCTGGTCAAGCTTGCCGAGGGTCATGCAGGTTTCCAGGCCCATGGCCTTCACGCCTTTGACCATCTCCAGCACGTAGGGCATGTCCTTGGCCGACGGATGCTTCCAGGCAGCGCCCATGCAGAAGCGGGTCGAGCCGATGGCTTTGGCGCGGGCGGCCTCTTCCAGCACTTTCTGCACTTCCAGCAACTTTTCCTTTTCCAGCCCGGTGTTGTAGTGACCGGACTGCGGGCAGTACTTGCAGTCTTCCGGGCAGGCGCCGGTCTTGATCGACAGCAGGGTGGAGACTTGCACGCGGTTGGCGTTGAAGTGCCCACGGTGCACCGTCTGCGCCTGGAACAGCAGGTCATTGAACGGCTGTTGAAACAGGGCTTTGACCTCGGCCAGAGACCAGTCGTGACGCAAGTTGGCGGAAGTGGACGCGCTCATCGGATGTTCCTTATTAGTAATCTGTGCCTGCTAGAGTCAGGCAGCACAACACGGATGTTTGGCATAGTTAGGGAAGGCTTATGCGCTGTCAACCAACACACGAAAAGCCAGTTTACATCTGGTCAAAAAACACACAGACCTGCTTGCTTTGCGACGAACCCAGCGACAGCCCACAGGCCTTGTGCAGCGCCTGTGAGGCCGAACTGCCCTGGCTCGGCAGCCACTGCCGGATCTGCGCCCTGCCGCTGGCGACCACAGGGCTCATCTGCGGCGCCTGCCTGCGCAAACCACCAGCATTCGAGCGAGTCGAGGCCGCCTGGCGCTACGACTTCCCGCTGGACAGCCTGATCACCCGCTTCAAGCATCAGGCGCAATGGCCATTGGGACGCCTGCTGGGTGAGTTGCTGTCACATCATCTGCAACATGCCTTTAGTGAAGGCCTGACTAGGCCGGACCTGTTGCTGCCGGTGCCGCTGTCCAGCCGCCGCCTGCGCCAGCGCGGCTTCAACCAGGCTGGCATGTTGGCGCGCTGGCTCAGCCAAAGCCTGCAGCTCACGCTGAACGAGCACTTACTGCAGCGCCGCCAGGACACGCCTGCCCAGCAACAGCTGAGTGCCACCCAGCGCCGACGCAATCTGCGCCAGGCCTTTGAGCTGGCAGCAGAGGGCCAGGTCAAAGGCCTGCACCTAGCCGTGATCGACGACGTACTCACCACCGGCGCCACCGCCGAGAGCATCGCTCGTCTGCTGCGCAAGGCCGGCGCCGCACGGGTGGACGTTTACTGCCTGGCACGCACGCCGAAACCCGGCGACTGAGACCCGACAACTGCGCCGGCGCCAGCGTACACTGACGACCCCACGCCGCCCGGACACGATCATGAGCCACCCATTTGCTGCCCTGACCCCAGACCTAGTGCTGGATGCCGTCGAGAGCATTGGCTATCTGTCCGACGCCCGCGTGCTGGCCCTGAACAGCTACGAGAACCGCGTTTATCAGGTCGGTATCGACGACGAACAGCCGCTGATTGCCAAGTTCTACCGCCCCGAGCGCTGGACCGATGCGGCGATACGCGAGGAGCACAGCTTCAGCCTCGAGCTGGCCGAGCACGAAGTGCCGGTGGTGGCACCACTGATGCGTGACGGCGAAACCCTGTTCGAGCACGCCGGCTTTCGCTTCGCACTGTTTCCCCGACGTGGCGGCCGGGCGCCGGAGCCAGGCAATCTGGACCAGCTCTATCGCCTCGGCGGCCTGCTCGGGCGGATGCATGCGATTGCCGCGATCAAGCCATTCGAACACCGCGAAATCACCTCGGTGAGCCACTTCGGCGACGCCTCGCTGACCACCCTGCTGGAAGGCAACTTTATCCCCCGCGGTTTGCTGCCGGCCTACGAGTCGGTGGCCCGCGACCTGCTCAAACGCCTGCACAGCCTGTTTGCCGCCACGCCCTATCAAGCAATCCGCATTCACGGCGACTGCCATCCAGGCAACCTGCTGTGCCGCGACGACAGCTTCCACATGGTCGACCTCGACGACTGCCGCATGGGCCCGGCAGTGCAGGACCTGTGGATGATGCTCGGCGGTGGCGAGCGCCACGAGCGCCTGTCGCAACTGGCCGAGCTGATGGAGGGCTATCAGGAGTTCCACGACTTCCACCCGCGTGAACTGGCCCTGATCGAAGGCCTGCGCAGCCTGCGCCTGATGCACTACAGCGCCTGGCTAGCGCGGCGCTGGGACGACCCCGCGTTCCCCATGAGCTTCCCGTGGTTCGGCAGCGAGCGCTATTGGGGCGAGCAGATATTGATCCTGCGCGAGCAACTGTCGGCGCTGGATGAAGAGCCGCTGCGGCTGTTTTAAGCCGCGAAAAACCTGAGCAAGCGGACAAACAAGACTTCTCGACAGTACACTGCACCGCTGTTTGCCCACGCTTGCCAGGACCGCCATGAACACCGTCAACCCGCGCCGCGGCTATCTGCTGGGCCTTAGCGCCTATGTCGTCTGGGGCCTGTTCCCGCTGTATTTCAAGGCCATTGCCGAAGTGCCGGCGCGGGAGATCATCGCCCACCGGATCATCTGGTCGGCCCTCGGCGGTGCTTTGCTGTTGCTGGTCTGGAAGCACCCCAACTGGTGGCGCGACCTTTGCGCCAATCCGCGGCGCCTGGCGGTACTGAGTTGCAGTGGCTTGCTGATTGCCACGAACTGGCTGCTGTATGTGTGGGCGGTGAATAATGGGCGCATGCTCGAAGCCAGCCTGGGTTACTACATCAACCCCCTGCTCAACGTGCTACTGGGCATGCTGCTGCTTGGTGAACGCTTGCGCCGCCTGCAATGGCTGGCGGTTGGCCTGGCGGCCCTGGGCGTACTGCAACAACTCTGGCAGGTGGGCAGCCTGCCCTGGCTGTCACTGGCGCTGGCCGGCAGCTTTGCTTTTTATGGTTTGATCCGCAAACAGGCGCCGGTGGCCGCCCTGCCAGGGCTAGTGGTGGAAACCTGGTTGCTGCTGCCTGTCGCGCTGATCTGGCTACTGCTCAATCCGCAGGCCGGCAGCCTGCAACCAGCCTTCTGGAGCAGCTCCCAGGCGCTGTGGCTGATGGCAGCGGGGCCCATCACCCTGCTACCACTGCTGTGCTTCAACGCCGCGGCTCGCCACCTGCCCTACACCACCCTGGGCTTTTTGCAGTACATCGCCCCGACCCTGGTGGCGCTACAGGCCGTCCTACTATTTGGCGAGCACTTCGAGCCGAGCAAGCTGCTGACGTTCGCCCTGATCTGGGCCGGCCTGCTGGTCTACAGCCTGGACGCCTGGCTCACCATGCGCCGCCAGCGCTGAGCAAAAAACCACCAACAGCCTGTAGCCCAACGCCACCAAGGGCTGCAGCCAACCACCCCAAGCTTATCCACAGACTGATCCCCACGAACTGTGCGCAAGCTTAGGAAAACTGCTTATTTTTCAGCCATCTAGCGAAAAGCCCCGGCGCACTAAAGCGTGCGCCGGGGCTCCCCAGGTTATCCACAGACCTGCCCACCCCAACAGTGGACAGTTATCAGCCTTCGGTGCGCAGACGCAGCTCCACCATTAAATCGTCGGCCAGGGTTTCTAGCTTGCTCTGCAACACCTCCAGACTCAGGCTCAGCGGCACCGCCAGCACGGCCTCAGCATGGAACAGCGGCTCGCTGCTCATCGGGGCCGGCGCCACCGAAGTGGCCAGACTTTCCAGATTGACCCCCAGTTCAGCCAGCAAACGGGTGATGTCACGCACGATGCCCGGCCGGTCGTTGCCGACCAGATCGAGCAAAATGGGCTTCCAGGTGCAGGACGGCTGAATGCCGCTTTCCGCCAGCAGCACGCGGATGTTCTGTGCGCTCAAGGCGTGCAGGGCTTCGACCAACTCATCGTAGGCCTCGGCCGGCACCCCGACGCGCAGAATCCCGGCGAACTGGCCGTCCATGCGCGACATGCGACTTTCCAGCCAGTTGCCACCATGGGCGGCGATGCACTGCGCAACCTTTTCTACCAACCCCGGCTGATCAGGGGCGATTACCGTCAAGACCAAGTGATTCACAGACAACTCCTTATCAATAGGCGGCGCCCATCGACCCCTCACGCTTTCGCCAAGCTTAGCCAATACGTGAGGTACAGCTCGTCACGCACATAACCCAGGCGCTCGTATAGGGCCTGGCCGGCCAGGTTGGTCTTCGCCGTTTCCAGCTGCAAGCCACACGCCCCGCTCGCCTCGGCATAGGCGCGAGCGGCGTTCATCAGCGCCTCGCCGACGCCCTGACGGCGAGCACTGGGCAGCACAAACAAATCACTCAGCAACCAGGCCGGCGCCAACGACAGGGAGGACTGCAGCGGGTAGAGCTGGGTAAAGCCCTGGGCCATGCCCTGTTCATCACGAGCGATAAACAGTTGC
>NKIE01000299.1 GCA_002256055.1 Pseudomonas sp. PGPPP3
GCTAGTTTCTTCGCCCAACACCCAGCTGTGGTAGAGATCGGCGTAATACTGCTGCCATACATCCTCGTAGTTGGAGGCGTGCAGGCCACCCGACAGGGTGTCGCTGAAGCTGTAGTCACCGCCGATAAAATCGGCGCGACTAAACCTAGTCTGGCCGTACGTAGTGCCCAGATTACCGTCCTGATTGGTGCTGTTTTCAGCGTTGCCGGAGGTAAAGTGACCGCCCTGCAGGGCCAGGCCGGCAATCTCGTTACTGGTCAGCAAGCCACCGGTGAAGTGTTGCGGCATCAGGTACAGGTCGCTGTAGCCAAACACCGGGCTGTTGGGTTGCAGGTTACCGGCCTTCAGTTCGGTCTCGGATACCCGCAATTTAACTGCGCCACCGGCTAGGCCATAAGCACTCTCGCCTTGGCAGCTGCCGGTAAGGTTGTCGCAATGGTTACTGCCTGGGAAAACGTTTACGCCACCCACCCCGCCCGTCCCGCCGGTACCCGCACCGCCGGTCAAACGCACCGCGCCATTGGCAAAGGCATCCATACCAAAGCCGACGGTACCTTGGGTAAAGCCCGAGGTGTAGGTCAGCATGGCCGCCTGCCCCCACTCATTGATAGAGCCCTGATTGCTATTCACACCGTCGACGTTATCGGCGGCGTTATTGTTATTTTTGAAGTTGCGATTAATCGCCACGTTGCGATTCAACACGCTCAACGTGCTGTCTTCAACAAAACCATTCGACTGGCCTTGGCTGGAGTCTGCCAGGCCTTTGGCCAATGCCTCGACAGCCACCTCATCGGCGGCATTGGCCATCTGCAAGGTGGCCAGCGAAACGGCCAACGTCAAAGCGCTACAGGTCTTCATGTACATGGGGTGTTCCTTATTATTGGAGGGCGATAACGGACAAAGCACAGCGTTGCGGCACTCATCTCAACGTACGCAAGACTGTCGAGAGGGCAGCAGGCTGACGTGAAGAAAGCGCATAAAAACTGCTGCATCGCGGCTGTAATCGGTCGCTACTGGCCTGTGAATACCCGCACAGCACCGCGATGCAGCTAAAAGAGAGGCGCGATGCCCCTCAGGAGCAGACTTTCTTACACCGCTGGCAGGTTCTTAGTGACACAGTGAATGCCGCCACCGCCGGCGGCGATCGGGTCGATATTCACCTGTACCACCACCCGTCCCGGGTACAGCTTGGTGAGCAAATCCTTGGCATATTTGTCGGCCGCCGCGTCACCGAACTGCGGCACGATCACCGCGCCATTTATGGGTAGGTAATTGATGTAACCAGGCGCGAAATCCGGATTGTTCTGGGTGTAGACGTTGCTGCGCTTTTTCAGCGGTGGCGGCAGGGTGTGTATTTGCAACTTGTTGCCATCGGCGTCGGTGGCGGCCTTGAGAATCTCCAGATGCTTGCGGGTTACCGCGTAGTCATAGGACTTGGGGTCATTGTCGAGGTTGGCCACCACCACGCCTTTGCTGGCAAAGCGTGCGTAGAAATCGACGTGGGCGTCGGTAATGTCCTTATCCTTGATACCCGGCAACCAGATGATTTTGCGCAGGCCCAGATTGGCTTTTAGCTCAGCCTCGATTTGCGCGCGGCTCATGCCCGGATTGCGGTTGCTATTGACCCAGCAGCTCTCGGTCATGATCGCCGTGCCATGACCATCCACCTCGATACCGCCACCTTCGCCGGTCAGCTGACTGCTGATGTAGCTGGCATTGGTCTGGTAACTCAGCTCGTCGGCTACCTGGGTGTCGCTGGCATGGGCTTGCTTGTTGCCCCAGCCGTTGAAGTTGAAGTCCACCAGGCCGCGACCGCCTTGATCGTCAACCACAAAGCAACCGCCGTAATCGCGCATCCAGATGTCATCCAGCGCCACGCTGATGAACTTGATGTTAGTGGTGCCGCACTTACTCTTGGCCAGCGCCAATTGCGCCGGACGGCACAACACGGTCACCGGCTGGTACTTGGCAATGGTCTTGGCCAGCAGAGCAATGGTGTTATTGACGGGTGTGGCCCAGTCGGCCCAGATCGATGATGAGGCAGCGAACGCGAGAAAAACCCGCTCTTGCAACTCGTTTTCATCGGGCATGTACCAACTGCCCGCGACAGCGGCGCGTACCTGTTGGGGATTCAGGCCCAGCCCCATGGAAACAGCAGCGCCAAGGCCGGCGACAGCGCTCAGCTGCTTAATAAAATCACGACGTGTAGACATGCGTTAAACCTCAGCTCTATGCGTATTGCCTGCTCATCAGGCGTCGAAACGCGACACCCATCCTCACCGTCACTGGCGGACTGCTCCTTACCTGCACACCTGCAGACCGGCTGCACGCCGGCGCTGCAGGAGAATCAGCCACGTTATGGGGCGCTGGAGGTCTTGAACTTGGTCCAGGCGCGCATACGCGCACGCATCTCGCGCTGGGGAATGTCCTTGCCAGGGATCAGCCGCTCATAGGTGGCATCGTCGACATAGATATCCGGGTTGTTGCGCATGTCCGCATCGACACTGGCACGAGCCTTGGCACTGGAGGTCGGATAGCCGGTGAAGTTACTGATCGCAGCCATGTTTTCCGGGCGCATGACGAAGTTGATAAAGGCGTAGGCGTATTCCGGATGCTTGGCATCAGCGGGAATGGCCATGGTGTCCATCCAGACCGTGGTGCCTTCCTTGGGAATCCGGTACTGGAAGTCGATCGGCTTGCCCGCAGCCACCGCCGCCCGTTGCGCCTGGGTGACATCGCCGCTGTAGCCAAGCGACAGGCACAGGTTGCCGTTAACCAGATCGGTCACCGGCTGCGACTGGAACTTGCGAATGTACGGTTTGATGCTTTTCAGCAGCGTCACCGCCGCATCCAGATCCTCCTCCCTACCACTGCGCGGTTCACGGCCAAGGTAGTTGAGCGCCACGGCCAGCACTTCGTCGGGAGAGTCGATCATCGAGATACCACAGTCGGCGAATTTGGCCGCGTTCTCCGGTTTGAACAACAGGTCCAGGCTGTTGACCGGAGCATCGGCCAAACGCTGCTGGATCTGCGCAGCGTTATAGGTAATTCCGATCGACCCCCAGGTGTAAGGCACCACAGCGTGACGCGAATACGGATATTTAGTTTGCAGGCGCTGCAAACCAGGCTCGATATCGGCCACTGCGGGCAACTTGCTCTTATCCAGCTTTTGCAACGCCCCGGCACGCATCAAACGCTCGGCCACGGTGTCACCCGGGAAGATCAGGTCGTAGCCGCTGCGGCCGGCCATCATCTTGGCTTCCAGGGTTTCACTGCCATCCATCACGTCATAGGTGACCTGGATACCGGTTTCTGCGGTGAACTTGGCGAGCGTATCCTCGGCAAAGTAATCGGCCCAGTTGTACAGCTTGAGGGTCTTATCCTCGGCCGCCTGGGCCGTCGAGGCCAGGGCGCCGAGGGTCAGGCTCAGGGAACAGAGCAACAATGTGCGAGAAGCGTGCATGATCAGACTCCTGGGTGATTCCAGCGGGCATTCAAATGACGGCCATCGAGGCCCAGCAACGGGCCGTACATTTCCGGCCGGCGGTCGCGATAAATCCCCCACGTCAGGCGTTCTTCGCGCATCACGGCAAGATCCAGGGTCTGCACCAGCACACCACGGCTGTCGCGATCAGCTTCGGCGAGCAACTTGCCCTTGTGGTCGGTGATAAACGACGAACCGTAGAAACTCATTTGCAGAGCCGGATCACTCGGCGCCACTTCGCGGCCAACGCGGTTGGCGGCAATCACCGGCAGGATATTGGCAGCCGCATGGCCACGCTGAGTCAGCTGCCAGTGGTCACGAGAATCCATGGCTGCAGCACCCGGCTCGGAGCCGATGGCGGTCGGATACAGCAGCACCTCCGCCCCCATCAGCGCCAGGCAACGGGCCGTCTCCGGGAACCACTGGACTGAAATATTCCTTCTCCTGATAACCAATGGCGTTGGGAATGTGGGTCTTGCGATAAACCCCCAACAGCGTGCCATCGGCATCCGCCACAGCCAGCGAGTTGAAGTAGGCATTCCCGGCTTTTTCAAACCAGCTCAGCGGCAATACCACGCCGAGCTCCTTGGCCAGCGCCGCAAAGCGCTTGAGCAAAGAACTGCTGGAATACTCTTCGGCCAAGGCCAGATGCTTGTGATCCTGCTCGATACAGAAGTACGGCGTGGCGAACAGCTCCTGCAACAGGATCAGCTGTGCGCCCTTGGCCGCAGCCTCACGCACCAACTGCTCGGCCTGATCAAGGTTGTTGTTCAAATCCCAGCTGCACGCGAACTGGGTGGTGGCAACGGTCAGTTTGCTCATGCTCTCACCCCTTCAACGGCCAGGCCGGTTGCTGTTGAGTGATGCAATGCACCCCGCCACCGCCATGGGCCAGATGATTGATCTGCACCGGCACCACTTCGCGACCGGGGAAGGCCTGAGCCAGTACGGCAGCGGCT
>NKIE01000300.1:0-1658 GCA_002256055.1 Pseudomonas sp. PGPPP3
CCAGGGCCAGCATGGCTGCGTTGTAGGCCCCGGCGCTGTGCCCCATGAGAAACACCCGCTGCGGGTCACCGCCATAACGGGCAATTTCGCGCTCGGTCCAGGCTACTGCCTGAGCGGCATCGTGAAGGAAATCCGGGTAACGCACTTGCGGATAAAGGCGATAGTCCGCCACGACCGTGACAATACCGCGCGACGCCAGCGCCTCGCCGACAAAGCGGTAGTCGCCACGCTCGCCGCTGTTCCAACTGCCACCATAGATGAACTCGATAACCGGCGCGGCCCCCTGCGACTCAGTGGGGGTATAGACATCGAGCAAATTCCGCGGCTGATCGCCATAAATGAGATCAGCCACCTTGTGATAGGAACTGCGCGGCGTCAGCAGGTCTAGCGCCGTTAGCGGCGCCACGAACACCAACGCGGAAAACCCAACCACCAGCCCAACCAAGATCAAAACCAACTTATGCCAACCACGCATGCATGCAACTCCAAGCCCCGCGCGCTGACCGGTTAGCCAGACGCAAACGCCAACATGGCTCAACTTCGGTGCAACAGCCACCATTATTCAGCAACCAAATACTTGACCTTACCATCGTGGAAAGCTTGATCCTAAGCACCTAGTTCCTAGTCGCAGGAGAACCTTGATGATCCGCCGCACCTTTCTCACTCACGCCCTCGGCGTTGGCGGCCTGGCCCTGTTGCCCGGTTGGCTGCGTGCGCAAAGCATGGATCACTCGATGCATGACATGGCCGGCATGGACCACAGCATGTCCACGCCGTTGCCCCAAGGGCTTGCCGCCAGCGATGCCCTGCCCCGTGGCGCTGCCCTAGGGCCGCTGCACAGACTCAGCAACCAGAGTTCCCAGCCAGGTCTGTTCAAGGCCGAGCTGAGCGCTGCGCCCGTGCAGGTCGAGTTGCTGCCCGGTCAGCCGACGACCTTCTGGGCCTACAACGCCAGCATCCCCGGCCCGCTGATCGAGGTGAGCGAAGGCGACCGCGTGGAAGTGCGTTTTATCAACCGCCTGAGCCAGCCCAGCACCCTGCACTGGCACGGCCTGCCGGTGCCGCCCGAGCAGGACGGTAACCCCCATGACCCGGTGCCGCCGGGTGGCGAGCGCACTTACAGTTTCAACCTGCCCAAGGGTAGCGCCGGCACCTACTGGTATCACCCGCACCCCCACGGGCATACCGCCGAGCAGGCATTTCGTGGCCTGGCCGCGCCTTTTATTGTGCGTGCCAGCGATGACCCGCTGAGCGGCATCAAAGAACGCCACCTGCTGCTCTCCGACCTCAAATTGAGTGCCGACGGCAGCATCCCCGACAACGACGCCAACGACTGGATGAACGGCCGCGAAGGCCAGTTCGTACTGATCAACGGTCAACACCAGCCAACCCTCGAACTGCAGGGGCCGGAGCGCTGGCGCCTATGGAACGCCTGCAGCGCGCGTTACCTCAAGCTCAACCTTGGCGGCCATAGCTTCAGCCTGGTGGGCAGCGACGGCGGCTTGCTGGAACAGCCACAGACCATGACGGAAATCCTGCTGGCGCCGGCCGAACGTATCGAAATCATCGTCCAGCCCGGCAGCGAGCAGCGCCAGTTCGCCCTGCCCGCCGAGATTTACGACCTCAACAAGATGGGCATGGTTGCCGCCGAACAAGTC
>NKIE01000300.1:1668-4427 GCA_002256055.1 Pseudomonas sp. PGPPP3
CACGTCAGCCTGCCCGCCGGCCAGCCAGTCAGCCTGCCCGCCAAACTGCGCGAGATCGCCGACCTCGGCCCGACCAGGGCCCACAAGCGCGTGGTGTTCAGCGAGAACATGCGCATGGACAACGGCCAGCACCAGATGGATTTTCTGGTCAACGGCAAAAGCTTCGACATGCAGCGCGTCGATCTGACCAGCAAACTGGGCGAAGTAGAGCTGTGGGAGCTGGTCAACGACTCCCACATGGACCACCCCTTCCATATCCACGGCTGCCAGTTTCAGGTCATCGAGCACGAGCTCAACGGGGTGAAAAACCCAGCGCCGTACCGCGCCTGGAAAGACACCGTCAACCTGCGCCCACGGGAAACCATCCGGGTAAAAATGGCCCAGCCGTTCAAGGGCCTGCGCATGTTCCACTGCCACATTCTCGAACATGAGAACCAGGGCATGATGGGCATACTTGAGGTGATCTGAACCAAGGGCGCGACCACAAAAAAGCGACTGCATGCAGTCGCTTTTTCTTTAAGTGCTGGCTGCTACCAAGTTAAGCCGCCTCACCCACCAGCGGCTCGATATCGCGACGCTTATGCCGATAGCTTGCGTAAGCCACCAACACCACCAGCACCGCAGCCAATACCAGGGACGAACCGACGGTACCGAAGTCCAGACCGCCTTTGTCGAATGGCTTGGTGAGGAAGTCGCCAAGCGTGGCACCGAACGGACGCGTCAGCACAAACGCCAGCCAGAACAGCAGCACGGTAGAAATCTTGGTGTAAAACTTGGCCAGCACGACCAGCGCAATGGCCGAACCGATCAGCAGCGCACCACCGGCGAAGCCAAGCCCCGAGTCATCCGCCAAGTAGTCACCCAAGGCAGTCCCCAGCGTGTTGGAGATCAAAATCGCCGTCCAATAAAACAGCTCGCCCTTGGTGGTATGAATGTTGTCGACCGACAGACTCTTCTCACTCAGGCGCCAGATGGCAAAAATGCTCACCAACATGCAGATCAAAATCGCCGATCCGGTGGCATAACCCAGCCCCAGCGTACGGTCCATAAAGTCCGACATGGTGGTCCCCGCCGTACTGGTAGACAGGATCACGACCCAATACAGAAGCGGGTTGTGGCTCTTGGAAAGCAATTGCAAACCCAGGGTCACCAAAAATGCGCTGAGCAAAATCAGCGAGCTCATGGCGTAGCCCACGTTCAACGTCATCGACAACAAATCACCGGCGGTTTCGCCAAGGGTGGTGGCGCAAATCTTCATCACCCAGAAAGCCAAGGTGATTTGCGGCAGCTTATTCATGCTCATTACGAGAGGCACCTGATATGCGAGAGAAGTGGCTGAGCAAACAAATTGTTAACTGCCGCTCACACCTCTCGTACCGCCGACTCAACAGGCAAGGCGCAAGAAAGCAGAGCGAGAGGTAACAAGATGTAACACCTGCAGAGTGCGCGGACAAAGGTCGAAAAATCGTTAAAAGAGAATCAAAATCATATTCAGGCGCCCAAAGGGCCGCATTAGTCTGCAGGCATAAAAAAGCCCGACGCATGGTCGGGCTTTTTGCCGCAAACGATGCTAGCTCGACAAATACGACGAGCGGGTCAAGCCCAGGCGCAGGGCATCCAGGTACTGGGTGCGTTCGCGCGCAGTGAGCTTGGCGCTGGCGACCTTATCGCGGTAGTGGGTCATCAGCTCCTCGGGTGACAGGTGCACATAGCGCAGCATGTCCTCGATGGTGTCATGGGTTTCGATGCCGGCGTGGTACACGCTGCCGTCGCTGTTCTGGTAGATGTTCACCGAGTCGGTGTCGCCGAACAGGTTGTGCATGTCACCGAGAATTTCCTGGTAGGCGCCGACCAGGAAGATGCCCAGCAGGTAATCCTCACCCTCGCGCACTTCGTGCACCGGCAGACTGGTCTCGATGCTCTGCTCGTCGACGTATTGCTTGATCTTGCCGTCGGAGTCGCAGGTCAGGTCCTGCAGCACGGCACGGCGTAGCGGCTCTTCGTCGAGGCGGTGCAGTGGCAGAATCGGCAGCACCTGGCCAATCGCCCAGGTGTCCGGCAGGCTCTGGAACACCGAGAAGTTGCAGATGTATTTATCCGCGAGCTTATCGTTGAGTTCATCCAGCACTTGGCGGTGCGAACGCTGACGCGCCTTGAGCGAGTTGTGCAAACGGCGGCACACGGCGAAGTAGCATTGCTCGGCCAGGGCCTTTTCGGTCAGGCTGATCTTGCCATCGGCGTATTGGCTGGCCACGTCGCTCATGTAGTGAGTGGCGCGCCAGTAGGTTTCGGTGACCATCTCGATATCAGTTGGGCCGAGCAACTCGACCAGATAACGCACGGTTTCCGGCAGGCTGGTGACATCTTCGATCTGCGGGATCTGATCGTTGTGCTTTTCCACGTCGGTAACCTGCACCACCAGCATGGCGTGGTGGGCGGTCAGCGAGCGGCCGCTCTCGGAGAAGATATGCGGATGGGGCAGCGCCTGCGCATCGCAGAACTCTTTCAACATGCCCACGACCACACCGGCGTAGTCGTCCATGTCGTAGTTGATCGAGCTGGCGTTGCGCGAATGGGTACCGTCGTAGTCCACACCCAGGCCACCACCAACGTCGATGTGGTCAACCGGCAGGCCGAGCGCACGCAGCTCGCCATAGTAACGAATGGCTTCTTTGAAGCCGTGCTGGTAGTCGGCCAGGTTGGCGATCTGCGAACCCATGTGGAAGTGCAGCAGACGGATGCCCTGGTCCAGACCGGCC
>NKIE01000301.1:0-3780 GCA_002256055.1 Pseudomonas sp. PGPPP3
CCGCTCTCAAGAGCCTTAACCGTGATGGCTTTACCTTCGTAAATCATCAACTGATCTCCACGGTATGGAAGCTGAACAGTACACATCGGACGTCAGCCACAGGACCACCCCGCAGCCGAGCCGTCGAGGATAGTCCCATTTCGCCTGACATACCCGCCGACGCGATATTCGGACAAATACGAGTGTCGCCTGAGGCGGACACAAAATTCATACGCCCGTTTGATTCGGGTGCGCACACCATCATAGAAAAAGCGTTAATTGTCAATTCCGTCACTGAAATATCGAAATGCGCACAGGCCAGGCGCCCACACTAATCACAACCAACACTATAAACAGCACAAATAAGTGCCTATTCGCCAAGCTGGCGGGGTAAACACCGGCGAACCTGCACACACCTAGCCAAATCAAGCTGCGCCGGGTAGAGTCCCGCCACACGACCGAATTAGACGAGTCGTGACAAATAACAACAAATGAAAACCCTTAGGGGTCACGGAGTTACACCATGTCGAGCCGCAGTCTGCTTGCCATTGCCCTGAAGTTCTTGCTGGTCTTCAGCCTTCCCTTCTTTGCTTACAGCGCCGAAACCGCCAGCCCTGCGGACAACCTGCTGAAACTGCATCAACTGCGCCTAGCCGCACAAAAAAGTCTCGGCGACTTCTATATGTACAACGGCATGGAGGGCGACCAGCGTTATGCACGCATGATCGATACCTCACTGCAAAATGGCCAAGCCCTGCTCGGCAGCCTGACGCAAATGCCCGGCGACGGCTCCAAAGCCCTGCTGGCGCAACTGGATCAGCACTGGAACAGCTATCAAAGCGAACTCAAGGCGCTAGCCGACACCCTGAAAAATCAGGGGTATACCGACCTGCAGCCGGTCGCCGACCTGGCCAGTCACAACCAGCAACTGATGGCGCTGAGCGCCGAGCTGTATAGCAAGATCCAGCAAGAAAGCGGCCGCAGTGTCAGCGCCCTGACTCAGCTCAGCCGCGAACAAAGCCTGCTGATGCAAAGCATCTCCGTCGACTACGCCTCACGCAGCGCCTCGGTAGGCGGCTCGTTTATCAGCAGCGGCGGCGAGAACAGTAAAAGCATCGACGAACTGGCCAATGACTTTGTCCAGGTCATGAACAAGCTGGAACAAGCACCGCAAAACACCGCAGAAACCCGACAGTCTCTCGGCGCGATCAATACCAAATGGCGCTATATCGAAAAATCGTTGAAGAACTACCACGAGAAGAGCGTGCCGTTTCTGGTCAACAAGTACTCCGATCGTATTATCGAAGGACTCGAAGCTCTGTCCGGCCAATACGCGACCAAGAACATCTAGAGTTCGGCCTGCCTGGCCAAGACTCCGGCTCGCGGCTTACCGCGGGCCTTTTTTTGCACTTATGCCAGCGCCAACAACGCTGCGGCAATTCGCTCCAAGGCCTGCGGTTCAGGCTTCTCGCCCCAGCACAGAGCAATCATCTGGGGGCCAGCCTCAACTTTGAAGACATCCGCCGGCAAGCTCTGCAACTGCGCCAGCAACCTTGCATCTTCACAGGGTTCACGCCAACGGTTGAGCCACTGCCCAGGCTCGAGCTGCCAGTAACACCAAGTGTCCTGATAACCTCTACGGCCACGGTGATATTGCGCGCACGGGCTTGGCGGCTCATGGAGCAACCAATGAGGCCACTCCTCACGACTGAGCTGCATGGCCAAACCCATGCGCCGCGCCTCCAGGCGCAATTCCATCTGCCGACTTTGCCGCCGCGACGGTCGTAACCACGCCAGCGGGCTGAGGGCGGCGCCCACCAGCAGTACCACTACCCAGAACGTCATTGTCTTATCTCAAGCCTAAAAGCCGGCAAAGTAGCCATACTGACAAGCATTCATCGACCCACAAGGAGTCCGTCATGCCCTATACCCATATCCTGGTTGCTGTCGACCTGACCGAAGAGTGCCGCGAAGTGATCCAGCGCGCCCAAACCATGGCCAACAGCAGCAACGCCAAGCTGTCCCTGATCAACGTGGTAGAACCCATGGCCATGGCCTTTGGTGGCGATGTGCCGATGGATCTGTCGATGCTGCAACAACAGCAGTTCGACCAAGCCCGCGAACGCCTAGACAACTTTGCCAAAGGCTACCCGCAGCTGACGCCAGAGCAACGTCACCTGGCTTACGGCCAGCCGCGCCAGGAAATCCATCGCCTGGCCGAAGAACAGCACTGTGATCTGATTGTGGTTGGCAGTCATGGTCGTCACGGCCTGGCCCTCCTGCTGGGCTCGACCGCCAATGACGTGCTGCACGGCGCCCCCTGCGACGTGCTTGCCGTGCGCCTGAAACACCCTGCCTGAAGCCGAATGCGCCTGCATAAAAAACAGGCGCACAACGGAATCAACCCAAGGCATCTCCCGAACTCATCACCAACGGCCGAATCTTCTGCAACTGAGTTTGCAGCGAGTAAGTCATGCTCGATGACATGGAGAAGAAGGTCAGGAAGGCCTTGAGATTGGAGTCACCCTCGCAGGTGTCATGAATCCGCTGCCAGAAAGCCTGATTGACCAACTGCAACTGCTGGAACTGCGCCACCAGGCCTTTCAGCTCCCAATCGGCCGGACGGCCTTCACGGAAGTTGAAGTACTGCTGGGTCAGGTACAGCGACACCGCACGCAAGGCGAACTCGTGATTGCTGGCAAATGGCAGGTGGTTATGGGCCATTGGCTTCAAACGCCCCAACATCGGACAGGCGCTGGTGGCCATGATCACCCCCAGAAGCGAGCGCAAACCCTCCTCCAGACCGACCTGCTTGCTGTACTCCCGCTCAGGGGTGCGCACCCAGACCACCACCTTCTTGAACGCCGGCAGGCCATGGAAATCCTCGATCACCCGATGCAAATCGACCGCCGCCGGGCAATGACTGAAATCATCCTTACTCAACGGGCAGTTGCTGCACTGCTGATACTCCAGGCGAGTCCACTTCGGCGCCAGACTGGCCGCCTGCGCGTCGTACTCGCGATCCAGCTCGATCCGATAACTGAACTCGTGGGCATCATCCAGGGTGATGCGGTAATCAATAGCCATGCAGCTCTCCAGCAGACGATCAGGCGTCCAATTCAGCCCAGCGCTCCAACAAGGTATCCAGCTCCAACTGGAGTGCATCCAGGCGAGCCAGCGCAGCAGCCGTATGCTCTGCGGTATTTTGATAAAAGCTCGGCGCGGCAATTTCTTCGTGCAACGTGGCCAATTGAGTTTCCAGGCTATCGATCTGCGCCGGAATCGCCTCCAGCTCGCGCTGCAGTTTGTAGCTCAGCTTCTTTTTGGCCACTGGCGCTTCAACCACCGCCTCCACCACAGGGGCGACAACCACAGCGGACTCAAGCCCGGCCTTACCCGACTTGCTCTCAGTCACGCCCAACAAACGTGGCGAACCGCCTTGACGCAACCAGTCCTGATAACCGCCAACGTATTCACGCACCTTGCCTTCGCCTTCGAACACCAAGGTGCTGGTGACTACGTTATCGAGAAATGCCCGGTCATGGCTGACCATCAGCACGGTACCGTTGAAGGTCAGTAAAACCTCCTCCAGCAGCTCAAGGGTTTCCACATCCAAGTCGTTGGTTGGCTCATCCAGCACCAGCAGGTTGGCCGGCTTGCTGAACAGCTTAGCCAGCAACAAGCGCGCACGCTCGCCACCGGACAACGCCTTGACCGGCGTGCGGGCACGCTGCGGGCTAAACAGGAAATCGCCCAGATAGCTCAACACGTGGCGGCTCTGGCCGTCGATATCGATAAAGT
>NKIE01000301.1:3788-4423 GCA_002256055.1 Pseudomonas sp. PGPPP3
CGGCTGCAGACCATTGAGCATCAGTTTGAGCAAGGGGGTCTTGCCAGTACCGTTGGCGCCCAGCAGGCCAATCCGGTCGCCACGCTGCAGGACCATGGAGAAGTCCTTGATCAGGAACGGCCCCTCCGGGTGATGGAAGCTGACGTTCTCCAGCACCATGACCTGCTTGCCCGACTTATCGGCGGTATCAAGTTGAATATTGGCCTTGCCGGTACGTTCGCGACGCTCGCTACGCTCCACGCGCAGGGCCTTCAAAGCACGCACGCGGCCTTCGTTACGGGTGCGACGCGCCTTGATCCCCTGGCGAATCCAGACTTCTTCCTGGGCCAGTTTTTTGTCGAACAGCGCGTTGGCGGTTTCTTCGGCCGCCAGAGCCGCTTCCTTGTGCACCAGGAAGCTGGCGTAGTCGCCGTTCCAGTCGATCAGGCCGCCACGATCCAACTCGAGAATGCGCGTGGCAAGGTTTTGCAGGAAAGCACGGTCGTGGGTGATAAACAGCACAGCCCCCTGAAAATCCTTGAGGGCTTCTTCCAGCCAGGCGATGGCGCCGATGTCCAGGTGGTTAGTCGGCTCATCCAGCAGCAGCAGGTCCGGCTCGGACACCAGCGCCTGTGCCAGCAGCACGCGTCGACGCC
>NKIE01000302.1 GCA_002256055.1 Pseudomonas sp. PGPPP3
AATGCCCTGGTGATCGCTGAAGTGGTGGCCCTGGCCGAGCGCAGTGGGGTCGATGCGAGCATGCTGGCGCCGGCCCTGGCCGGAGGCTTTGCCGACTCCAAGCCGTTGCAGATACTCGCGCCGCAAATGGCCGCCAGTCAGTTCGAACCGGTCAAATGGCATGTGCGTACCCTGCTCAAGGACCTCGATGGCGCCGTCAAACTGGCTCAGCAACAGGGCAGCAGCGCACCCATGACCGGCCTGGCGGCGCAACTGATGCGTCTGCACGGGGTGCAGGGCAACTTGGCGCGCGATCCCTCGACCCTGGTGGACATGCTGCGCGAGCAACGCCAATGAAGATCGCTGCCAACCTGTCCCTGCTATTCACTGAGCTGCCCCTGCTGGCGCGTATTCAAGCGGCTGCGGCTGCCGGTTTTGAAGGCGTGGAAATCCAGTTTCCCTACGAGCTGCCCGCCTTGCAGTTAAAAGAAGCACTGGCCCGTGCCGGCCTGCCGCTACGACTGATCAACCTACCGGCTGGTGACCTGATGAGCGGTGGGCCGGGGCTGGCCGCTGTGCCAGCACGCCAGGCCGAGTTTGACGCCGCTTTGCAGCAAGCCTTGAGCTACGCCGCCATGGTCCGCCCGGCCTGCGTCAATGTGCTGCCGGGGCGCTTGGCCGAGGGCGTCAGCCGTGAGCAGGCGCTGGCGTGCCTGATCGCCAACTTGCGGCAAACCGCCGAAGCCTTTGCCGTGCTGGGCATCCAGGTGCTGTGCGAGGCGATCAACCCGCTGGATATGCCGGGTTTTCTGCTCAACACCCCCGAGCAACTGGATGAACTGTTGCGCACGGTGGACCACCCCAACCTGCGGGCGCAGTTCGACCTTTACCATATGGCCCGCCAGGGCCTGGATATCCCCGCCGGCATCCGCCTGCTGGCCGGCCGCATCGGCCACGTGCAGTTTGCCGACTGTCCGGGCCGTGGCGAGCCAGGCAGCGGGCAGCTGGATTTTGCTCCGCTGCTACAGGCATTGCAGGCCAGTGGTTACGCGGGGTGGTTGGGGGCGGAGTACAAACCGAGTCAGGCTACAGAGCAGGCGCTGGGCTGGCTGCCGGCCTGGCAGGCGCTTTAGCAAGCTCAAGCAGTTTTTTAACCTATCTGCATGGGTATCGCTGCGCTCAACCCATCCTACGAGCTGCAATCGCGGAATCCCGCCGCACCTCTTATCACGAGTCTGAAGGCGGCGGATGATAATTGGGATGCCCCTCGGTGCGCTCACCACGAGCAGAAGCCCAGAAGTATTTCGCGTGATGCTTGTAGACGTCGGTGGCTTCCGATAGGTCGAAGGCCAGACCTTTAACCAAACTCAACAGTAGGCGAATGATTTCGAGATTATCTTGATAGAACATCTCAATCTCGTCATCGGTCGCCCAAACAGGAGGCTTACCTTTCTCGTCGTATTGCCCCGTGGTATCCGATCCCGCTACTGCTACCGGTGCATTTGGCAATTGCCGGTGTGCCAGATGCTGGTGACGTAACATCTTTAGCTTCTCCAGAACCTCGAAGGCTGTGCCATTCACGCTGTACTTGTCGATCAATTTCAGTACCTGACCTCGTTTTAGCGTGAGGGATTCCCTCATGGTGTCGGGTCGAAGGCCTGTGTGCCTGGCCCGTAACTGAACCAAGGCTTCAAAGACCTTCCTGTCTCGCAGACGATCCGCGATCAGGCTCATCCTCACAGCCTTTTGGTTGGTATCCCATACGCGCGTCAGCGCCAGTAATAACTCACGACGCAGTGACAACCGAATGATCTGAAAAGCATGTGCCGCATAGGAAGTGCCGATACGGGCATGAAGGCCGGTGTCATATGCCGCGGGTCGCCAGGTCTCATGGAGCATAACCGCCAGTTCGATCTCCTGTCGGGCCGTATCGACGATGTTCTTCAATCGTTCGATCTCTTGTTGGGTATCGCCCATCTTCGTCGTCACTAGTTAAATTATTCTGATCATAACGCGCAGATGCGACGGAATCCGGTCAATTTCTGCCTCTGGCCACGGCAGTTATGGGCCGGTTTCAGCCCTTCATTGTCTGGCTGAATACTCCCTCGAATGGCCCCTGCTGAGACCCAGCAACCGCAAATGGCAGCTCTAGACGGGCCTGTTCTGTAGCACTCCCGCATAGCGAAAGATCTGCCCAAACAGCGGGTGGGTGAGGCGAAAATCCATGGCGAAATGGTTATCCGCTGTGCCCGTCTCAACAATGCTGGTATGCCCTAGCGCCAGCCATTCGGGAATGGGTAGTAGCAGCGGGCCGAGCTTTAGGACAAAGCGCACGCCGTGGTAGTGCAGTTGGCCGTTTTCGACATGCACTGCCATTTGCAGGCCCAGCAGCGGGTTGACGTACTCGATCAGCTGGTTGCCGCCGGCCAGTACCCAGTAGCTGTTGAACTGCACCACCTGGCCGTCGGCAAAGGTCATTGCCCGGCGCCAGTACTGGCGCTCGCCCTCGATGTGTTTTTCCACGCGGGTGGCGACATTGCGTCCACGGCGGTTGAGCAGTGCGCCGCAGCGATGCAGCAGGTGCAGCAGCGGTTGCATAAAGGCCGGGTATTCGATGTCCAGATGGCCGATATCCAGATTGGGTGCCGCCTGGTAGTGCGCTTGCAGGGCGGGGTGCAGTTTGTCCCAGTCGTGCCCAAGGGCTTGTTGCATCAGGCTGTTCATAGGGTTGCTCCCGGAATGTGTTTGAACACCATCAATGCCACCACCAGCAGCATGGCGGTAAAAGCTGGCAGGCCGAGCCAGAACCAGCAGCGCGCCATGCGCCAGTAAGCAGCGGGCAGCTCGGTTTGTTGCGCCAGCGCCTCGGCAGACAACCGTTGCATGCGAATTTGCAGCCAGACCACCGGCAGCCAGCAGGCGCCGG
This sequence comes from Pseudomonas sp. PGPPP3, assembly GCA_002256055.1. GTDB lineage: Bacteria > Pseudomonadota > Gammaproteobacteria > Pseudomonadales > Pseudomonadaceae > Aquipseudomonas. Next base: position 2,906 of record NKIE01000302.1, read on the forward strand.
CGAACACATAGAGCGCGAGGCTGATGGCGATCCAGTCGCTGCTAAGTGAGTAGCCGGCAAGCGAGGCCATGGCCAGGCCGCTGATGGGCTGGAAAATCACCGTGGGCGTGGTGAACAGCCAATCGGCCAGCACCACATGGCGATTGGTCACGGCGATATGAGCGAGGTTGCCGCTGCGATCGGCCATCCATTTGTAGAAGGCGCTGCCCAGGCCTGTGCCGAAGAGCAGCAGCATGCTGAGGATGTGCAGGGTCTTGAGGCTTAGATAGAGCATGGCGTACTCCCTGTTTGTGCGGTGCTGGCATCCTGCTGCAGCAATTCGGGCGCGAAGGCCAGCGGACGGCGCCCGAGCAACGTGTTAAACGCTTGCGTCTCGCCCTGATAGCCGGCTTGCAGCATGCGCAGGTTGTCCGGGTGCAGCAGCGGACTGAAGTGGCGCCCTACCTCAGTCGCGGCCAGCGCCAGGCGCAACGGAATGTTCAGCGTGCGAGTCGGTGCCAGGCCTTGGGTCGCGCGCAGGGTGTGCAGCCACTGCTTGAACGTCAGGGTTTCGGCGCCGACGATGTCCAGGGTTTGCCGCGTCTGCTCCGTCACTAGGCAGGCCAGCACGCTGTCCACTACGTCGCGGATATGCACCGGCTGCACGGCTTGCTCGCCTGAGCCAATCACCGGCAGCAGTGGCAACCGGGCCAGGGCCATGAACAGCTTGGCGCTGGTGCCGCCGTGGCCGTAGATCAGCGCGGGGCGCAGCACGAACCAGTCCAGCGCCAGGCTGCGCAAGCAATCGTCGGCGGCCAGCTTGCTGCGGTGATAGGCGGAAAAGGCCTGGGTGTCGGCGCCCAGGGCCGAGACCTGTATGACTCGGCGTACTCCGGCGCTTACACAGGCGCGGAACAGGGCTTGCGGCGCTGTCGTGTGCAGCGCCTGGAAGCGTTGCGTGGCGGTCTCGCCGATGATGCCGACACAGTTGACTACCGCATCGACCCCGGCGAGCAGCGGCAGCCAGTCGGCCGGTTCGAGCATGTGGGCAAAATCGACGCCTTGGCTGCGACAGACGGGGCGTACCTGATGGCCGGCAGTGCGTAAATGAGCGGCGATATTGCGGCCGAGAAAACCACTGGCACCGGTAAGCAGAATGTTCATTGCAAACTCCCTGCATCATTGGGCGTGACGACGAATTTCCCCAGGCGCTTGCCGACCGAGTGCAGGCCCAGCAACAGGCCGGCCAGTGCGGCCATCAGGGCGAGGCGCAGGTTGTCCATGGGGTTGCTGAAGTGGGCGAACAGATCAACGCTGAGGACCAGCAGCAGCGGCGCACTGATCAGCATCACCTGGGTGTAACTGAGCCAGAAGCCGGCGGCCTGTGGGTCTGGGCAGATACGCTCCAGTACATTGTTCAGTGGCCTGGAAAGGGCGCGCAGGACAATCAGGCTAATGGTTGCGCTGATCAGCAGTTCAAGAGGCAGCAGGTAGTCGCTGTACATGGCGGAACTCCTTGGATGTCTGGAGCC
>NKIE01000303.1 GCA_002256055.1 Pseudomonas sp. PGPPP3
GCGCTGGTCGCTGTCGCCGTTGACGCTGCCGCACCCGCTGGTGCGCATCCTGATTGGTGAGCAGATTTATCGCGCCTGGACGGTGTTGTCCGGGCACCCTTATCACAAGTGATTGCGACCCCCTGAATGCCGCAGCCGATCCGCATCAAGGACCACGAAAGAGACGCCCGCCTGGTACGCAAGCGCGTAGTGGTTGGCGCTGTGGCGATTGTATTGCTGGTCTGCGTGCTGATCTCCCGTTTGTATTTCCTCCAGGTGATTCAGTACGACTATCACTCGACGCTGTCGGAGAACAATCGGGTGCATGTGCAGCCGATACCGCCGACCCGCGGGCTGATCTTTGATCGCAACGGGGTAATCATCGCCGACAACCGGCCCAGCTTTAGCCTGACCATGACCCGCGAGCGCGCCGGTAGCGAGTGGCGTGGCTTGCTGGATGTGATCGTCGAGGTGCTGGAGCTGAGCCCGGATGACCGCAAACTCTTCGAAAAGCGCATGCGTCAGGGCCGTCGGCCGTTTGAGCCGGTGCCGATCCTGTTCGAGTTGAGCGAGGAACAGATCGCCCGCATCGCGGTCAATCAGTTCCGCCTGCCGGGGGTGGAGGTGGTGGCGCAGTTGGTGCGGCATTACCCGCTGGGTGAGCATTTTGCCCATTCGGTGGGCTATGTAGGGCGCATTAACGAGGCCGAACTAAAGGTTCTCGATCCGATCAATTACAGCGGCACCCACCATATCGGCAAGACCGGCATCGAGCGCTTTTATGAGGCTGAGCTGCACGGTCAGGTCGGTTATGAGGAGGTCGAGACCAACGCTCGCGGGCGTGTCTCGCGCGTGCTCAAGCGCACTGATCCGCTGCCGGGCAAGGACATCCGTCTGACCCTTGATGTGCAGCTGCAGAAGGCTGCAGAAGCGGCCCTTGCTGGGCGGCGCGGCGCGGTGGTGGCCCTCGATCCGAGCAATGGTGACGTGCTGGCGATGGTCAGTCAGCCCAGTTTCAACCCCAACCTGTTTGTCACCGGCATCGGCTTCAAGGCCTATTCCGAGTTGCGTGACTCGATCGATCGGCCGTTGTTCAACCGCGTGCTGCGTGGCCTGTATCCGCCTGGCTCGACCATCAAACCGGCGGTGGCGGTGGCGGGGCTAGACAGTGGCGTAGTGACCGGTGCCACCCGGGTGTTCGACCCTGGCTTCTATCAGTTACCCAATTACGAGCACAAATACCGCAACTGGAACCGCACGGGCGATGGCTGGGTGAACCTGGAAATGGCCATCATGCGTTCCAACGACACCTACTTTTACGACCTTGCCCACAAGCTGGGTGTGGATCGCCTGGGTAAGTACCTGGGCCAGTTCGGCATCGGCCAAAAGGTCTCGCTGGATATGTTCGAGGAGTCGGCGGGCTTGATGCCGTCCCGCGAGTGGAAGCGCGCACGCTACCGTCAGGCCTGGTATCCGGGTGAAACCCTGATTCTCGGCATCGGTCAGGGCTATATGCAGACCACGCCGTTGCAGTTGGCCCAGGTCACTGCCTTGCTGGCCAATCAGGGCAAGTGGTACCGCCCGCACTTGGCCAAGGATATCGGCGGTGTGGCACCCGTCGACCCCAGTCCGTTGCCAGATATCCGTTTGCATGATCCGCGCAGTTGGCAGCAGGCCAGCAACGGCATGCAGCAGGTGATGCACGGCGCGCGCGGTACCGCGCGCAAGGTCGGCGACACCGCGGTCTATCGGATCGCCGGCAAAAGCGGCACGGCCCAGGTGGTGGCGATCAAGCAGGGCGAGAAGTACGACCGCTCCAAGGTGCAGGAACGCCATCGCGATCACGCCCTGTTTATTGGTTTTGCCCCAGCAGAAAAGCCGCAAATCGCGGTGGCGGTGATGGTTGAGAACGGTGAGTCCGGCTCTGGCGTCGCCGCACCGGTGGTCAAACAGGTGCTGGATGCCTGGTTGTTGGGGCCCGATGGGCAGCTCAAGCCTGAGTATCGTGTGCCCGTGAGCGAAGTGAGCAAGCAACCATGAACAGCAATTTTGATCGCAGCCTGTCCCGTGAGGATGTCATGCGCCGGCGTGCCAGCCTGTTGCAGCGCCTGCATATCGACGGCCAGCTACTGCTGTTGTTGGTGATCCTGATTTCGGGCGGCCTGTTCGTGTTGTATTCGGCCAGCGGTAAGAACTGGGAGCTGTTGTTCAAGCAGGCCGGCTCCTTTGGCATCGGCCTGATCGCTATGTTTGTCGTGGCCCAGTTCGAGCCGCGCTTTATGGCGCGCTGGGTGCCAGTGGGCTATGTGCTGGGGGTGTTGTTGCTGGTGGCGGTGGATGTGATGGGGCACAACGCCATGGGCGCCACACGCTGGATCAATATCCCCGGGGTAATCCGCTTTCAGCCCTCGGAGCTGATGAAAATTATCATGCCGGCCACCATCGCCTGGTACCTGTCCAAGCGCAGCCTGCCGCCGCGCTTGCAGCACTTGGTCATTGGCTTGTTGCTGATAGGCATTCCGTTTGCGCTAATCGTGCGCCAGCCGGACCTTGGCACGGCGTTGCTGGTACTGATCTCCGGCGCCTTCGTGACCTTTATGGCTGGGCTGCGCTGGCGCTGGATTTTGGGGGCTGTGCTGGCGATTGTGCCGATTGCGGTGGGCATGTGGACTTTTGTCATGCACAACTACCAGAAGCAGCGGGTGCTGACTTTTCTCGATCCGGAGAGCGATCCGCTGGGCACCGGCTGGAACATCATCCAGTCCAAGGCCGCCATCGGTTCGGGTGGGGTATTCGGCAAAGGCTGGCTACTGGGTACCCAGTCGCACCTGGATTTTTTGCCGGAAAGCCATACGGACTTTATTATTGCCGTGCTTGGAGAAGAGTTCGGCCTAGTAGGTATCTGTTTGCTGCTGCTGGTTTATTTGTTACTGGTTGCGCGCGGCCTTGTGATTACTGCCCAAGCGCAGACACTCTTCGGTAAGCTGTTGGCCGGCAGCCTGACGATGACCTTCTTTATCTATGTCTTCATCAATATCGGCATGGTCAGTGGCTTGTTGCCGGTGGTCGGCGTGCCGTTACCCTTTATTAGCTATGGCGGCACCTCAATGGTGACGCTGATGACCGGGTTTGGCATCTTGATGTCGATCCACACCCATCGCAAATGGATCGCACAGGTTTGATCAGAGTGAATGATGTGATGCACAACTCGATGCACGTATTTCGCCGCTGGACCGCGCGCAGCGCCGGCTGGTTGGCGGCGCTTGGCCTGCTGACTGGCGCGCCGGTTGCGGTAGCCGGTGATTATGAGAATTCGCCGGATGTGCAACGGCTACGGCTTTGCCAGCGAGCAGTTGAGCAGCTTGTTTGCCCAGGTCGAGCGCAAGCAGGCGATCCTCGATGCCATCTCGCGGCCGGCAGAAAAAGTAAAACCGTGGAAAGACTACCGCCCGATCTTTATCACCGACGCGCGGATTGCCCGCGGCGTGGTGTTTTGGCAGCAAAACGCTGAGGCCCTGGCGCGCGCCGAGAAGGAATACGGCGTGGCCGCCCAGGTAATTGTGGCGATCATCGGCGTGGAAACTTTCTACGGCGGCAATACCGGCAATTACCGGGTGATAGATGCCCTGTCGACCTTGGGGTTTGATTATCCGCCGCGGGCGCCGTTCTTCCGCCAGCAACTCAAGGAGTTTCTCCTTCTGGCCCGTGAGCAGCAGGCCGATCCCTTGACCCTCAAAGGCTCCTACGCCGGCGCCATGGGCTTGCCGCAGTTTATGCCGAGCAGCTTCCGCGCCTACGCCGTGGACTTCGATGGCGACGGCCGGATCAATATCTGGAGCAATCCTACCGACGCCATTGGCAGCGTAGCCAGTTACTTCAAGCAGCACGGCTGGACGGCGGGTGGCCAGGTGGTCAGCCGCGCCCAGGTGCGTGGCGAGCAGGTCGATCAAGGTCTGACCGTAGGCATTGAACCGGTCAAAACCGTGGGTGATCTGCGCACGTTGGGCTGGTCCAGTCATGACGCCCTGCGCGCCGACATGCCGGTGACGGCGTTCCGTTTTGACGGCGCTGACGGCCCGGAATACTGGATGGGTCTGTCCAACTTCTACGCCATTACCCGTTACAACCGCAGTGCTATGTACGCCATGGCCGTGCATCAACTGTCTGAATTGCTGCTGCAGGCGCGGGGGGCTGAATGATCCTCGCTCAGGCCGGAAAAGCTGCCGCCTACGGCGTGTTGGTACTGCTGATTGCCAGTTGCACCAGCAGCCGCGCACCCAAGCCGGTGGCGCCGGGTGGGCCGATTACCGGACCGGTCGACTATTCGCGTCCGCCCCGTGATGGCGCGCCCTGGTGGGATGTGGATGTCTCGCGGATTCCCGATGCGGTGCCGA
>NKIE01000304.1 GCA_002256055.1 Pseudomonas sp. PGPPP3
GACTGCACGATGCCCTGCGCGGCCGGGTGCTTAACCTCGGCCACAGCAGCGACGTTAGGCGCACTGCCCAGGCCCGCTTCGTTGGAGAACAGGCCGCGTTTGACGCCCATCAGGATGGCCGCGCCGATACCGCCGGCAAAGGCCGGTTCCAGACCGAAGGCGCTACGCACGATCAGGCTCAGGGTTTCCGGTACTTCGCTGATGTTCATGCCCAGTACCACCAGGGCCATACCGATGTAGGAGAAGGCCATGATCGGCACCAGCACGTCAGCCATGCTGGCGATGCGCTTGATGCCGCCGAAGATGATCAGACCGATCACGCACACCAGGGCCAGGCCGCTGACATAGGTGGGCAAGCCGAAGGTGTCGTGCAGCGAGGTGGCCACGGTGTACGACTGCACGGCATTGAAGCCGAAGCCGAAGGTCACCAGCAGCAGGATCGAGAACACCACTGCCAGCCAGCGCTGGCCCAGGCCATGCAGGATGTAAAAGGCCGGGCCGCCGCGGTAGGTGCCGTCAGCCTCGCGGCGCTTGTACAGCTGCGCCAGGGAGCATTCGAAATAGCTGGTGGCCATGCCGACCAGCGCCACCAGCCACATCCAGAAACCGCGCCGGGGCCGCCGAGCATGATCGCCACCGCCACACCAGCGATGTTGCCGGCGCCAACGCGGCCGGCCACAGACAGCATCAGGGCCTGGAACGAGCTGAGTTGGCCAGGTTTGCGCTCGAAGGCTTCGGCGAAGATGCTGAACATGTCGCCGAAGTAACGAAATTGCACGAAACGCGAGCGAATCGAGAAGTACAGGCCGAGACCGACCAGAGCGACGATGAGGACCTTGCTCCAGAGCAGGTCGTTAAGAAGATCGAGCATGATGGGGTTGTCTCTCTTGTTGTTCTGGATGGGCGAGGCCGCGCCAGCGTGCGGCCCCCGAATGGTTGGCCAAGGACGCCCCTGAGACAATTTCGCGTGTCGCGGCGACTTGGCGCGAGTTGATGCTAAACTCGCGTCACTCGCATCATCAGGTACCGGGCTATGGCGGAGCATTTCGGCGACAACCTCAAGCTGCTGTGCAGCCACTACCGCTCGATTGCCGAGGTGTGCCGCAAGTTGGCGATCAACCGCGCACAGTTCAACAAATACCTCAGTGGCCAGAGCCGGCCGACGGCCTACAACCTCAAACGCATCTGCGACTTCTTCGGCGTTGAGGCCTATGAACTGAGCCTGCCCGGCGAGCAATTCGCCAGCCTGATCGGCGCCCGCAGCAGCGACCAACCGGCGCGTGCTCTCGGCGATCCGCTGCTGGAGCTGGTGCAGCCGTTGCGCCAGTACTCCGGTAGCCTGGAACGCTATTGCGGTTATTACTTTGAATACGCCAACTGCATGTCGGTGCCGGGGCAGATTCTGCTGTCGCTGGTGCACCTGCGCGAGGAGCGCGGCAGTTACCTGTTCGAGCGCCAGGAGCGTCAGGAGCCGGCCCGTGGCGGTAGCGGCAAGGCCGACGACTGGGTGCGCTGCCGTTACCTGGGTGCGGCCTTCAACCTGCAGGACCGGCTGTTTCTGATCGACTACGAGTCACTGACTGGCAACGAGATGAGCCAGACCATCCTCATCCCCAGCTTCAAGAGCCGCATCAACCGCCTCAATGGTCTGAAGACTGGCGTCTCCAGTGGCGACCTGCGCACCCCGGCCTGCACCCGCGTGGTCTGGGACTACCTGGGCGCCGACATCAATCGGGTCAATGCCTATCGCCAGGTGATGCTCTACAGCCCCGACGACCCGCGCATCGACGCCGACATCCGCCAGCGCCTGGCCTCCGCGCATATCCGCGACGGCCTGTTTGAGATCGATTAGGGCACCAGGTTGAGCATCAGAACGCCAGTTGCCATTGCGCGATGACGGCATGCACCTGCGTCTGGCTGCCTTTTTCGCCGCTGTAGGCCACGCCGATGTTCTGCTCAGCGGTGATGCCAAAGTCCAGACCTGCCTCTAGCAACAGGCTGTTGCGATCCAGTGCACTGCCCTCGACGCTGAAGGCGCTGCCACCGCTGAGAAAGGCCTGCTGGGTGCTGCTGTTGAGGTCGCCGTAGGTGTGGCGCCAGCCGAGGTTGAGTCGCGGGGTCATGCTCAGGCCATTGTCCAGGGTGCGCAGAAAGGCCAGGCGCAGGCCGAGCGTGTTGCTCAGGTTGTCTTGTTCCTGGGCGTCGACATGTAACGCCGCAGCGCCGCCTTTTTCGTCATAGCTGTCGCGGCTGTAGCGCTGGTAGCCGAGGTTAACGAAGGGCTCCAGCAACAGACGACCTTCGGCCAGCTGATAACCCAGTTCGCTGAAGGCCTGTTGGGTGTTGGCATCGTAGTTCCCACGCAGGCGGTCGGAGAAGCCGGAGAAGGCGACGTTACGTTTGCTCTCACCGTCTTGGCTGCTGTAGCTGGCGCCCAGGCGCAGCGCCAGTGGCCCGTCCTGGTGCAGGGCGTAGGCGCCCAAGTGGCTGCTGTCGATATGTCCGGATGCACTGGTACCGGCATCAATCCGGCTCTGCGCGTAGCCACCGAGTACCCCCAGGCGCCAGGTCGGATTCAGGCTCCAGTCGGCGCCGAGCAGGCCGCCGTCGGTGTTCTGACTTACATTGTTGGCGCCGTGTTGGCCGTCCACCTGGCCGTGACCGCTGAGGCCTTGCATCCAGAGTCGGCCTGCGGCCTGCGGATCATTCAGATTGCGCGCGCTGGGCGGCACGGCGAGAGCGGCCAGTTGCGGACCATCGTCACGCAGCAATGATGCCTGCAGGTTGCCGCCGCCAAAGGATTGCATGGCGCCGAGCATGGCCGAGCCGACCATGGCGCTGCTGGCCAGGCTGACACTGCTCAGACTGGCGTTGTTACTGGCGCTGAGTTGTTCCAGACCGCTGCTGGCGCTGGCGGTGCTACTGCCCAGCAGGGCGTCATACAAAGCGCCGCTGCCATGGCTTTGCAGGCTGTTGGCGGCGCCGCCGCTGTTGGCGTTATTGGCCAGGTCGGCAAACGCCAGGTCGTTGCGCGTCAGTTGCAGCCCCACGGCATTGGCGCTGTAGCTCAGGGTTGGCACGAGGAAGGCCAGGTTGCTGCTGACCCCGGCGAACTGGCCGCTGATGCCGCCGCCAGCCTGTAACAGGGTGTACTGGCTGAGCAGTGGATAGTCGCCGCTGCTGGCGTTGATCTGCAGATTGGCGCCGGCCAGGCTGGCGCTGCCCGCGACGCTGACCGGGTTGTACTGGCCGTTGGCGGCAATATTACTGACCAGCGTTGAACCGCTGGCCAGGGTCAGGTTGCCGCCGACCTGGCCACCGCTGTAGCGCGCGCCGCTGTCGACCTGCAGGTTGCCACCGATGCGGCCAGTGTTGAGCAAGCTGGCGCCGCTGAACACCTGTGCGCTGCTGCTGAAGTCGTTGCTGCTCAAGGTCCAGGCACCCTGCCGTACTTCCAGTCGCTCGAAGTTGGCGCTGTTGCCGAAGCTGCCGCCGGCGCTGTCGTCCAGCAACACCTGGTCATTGCCACTGCCGCCATCCACCAGGCCGCTGAAGCGCCCGCTACCGAGCAGGGTCAGGCTATCGTCACCGCTGCCGAGGTCGACCGCCAGACCGTTCTTGCCTTCGATCAGGCCGGCGTTGCTCAGGCTGTCATTGCCCGCGCCCATCTGCACCGCCGCTGCGGCAGTAGTACTGAGCAGCTCATCGACCCGTACCGAGCCGGCGCCACCGCTGATTACGCCGCCGGCCAGGTTGGTCAGACTGTCGTTGAAATTGCCGACCAGGCCGATGGCAGTTTTTTGCTCGCCGATGATGTTGCCGGCGTTGCTGATGGTTGCCACCCCGGCAGCCGCAGTGGCTGTGCCGCGCCCGCCGGCCACGGCCGTACCGTTGGCGCCGTCGTCGATCAAGATACCTTTGGACTGACCACTGATAATTGCGCCGGCGCGGTTGGTAATCGTGCCACCGCCGGCGGCAATGCCATCGGCGCCGTTAGGTGCGCCGGCGGAGTCCAGGCCGCCAGCCCCCAAGCCTTCGATGCGGCCGTAGTTGTCGATCGTGGCAATGCCGTCGATATCCACGCCGTCACCGTCGCCGTTGCTTACCGTGGTGCTGCCGTCAGTGGTTACGGTCAACCCGGTGTCAGCGGTGATGCCGTGGCGGGCGCCGGAAATGCTGCCCCAGTTATTCACCACCAGGCCACTGCGGCTCCCGGCGTCGATCGCGTCGTGGGCGCTGGGTTTGCCGCTGCAGGCGGCGCCGAGGTAGTCCGGGCACTTGGTGTTGACGCTGCCGCTGCTGAGAATGCTGCCGTAGTTGTTGATCGTGGTGTTGGTGCCGGGGCGCAGGGCGTCGTCGT
>NKIE01000305.1 GCA_002256055.1 Pseudomonas sp. PGPPP3
TACGCTGGGGCTTTCCTTCTGGTAGCCAACCTGTTCATAGACATCCGCCAGCAGGTCCTTGGCCGCCTGGTTCTGCGGCTCGGCGTAGACCAGCTTATTGAGGATTTCATAGGCCTCGCGGTACTTGCCCTGGTCGGCGAGGGTCTTGCCCTTGGCCATGATCTTCTCGGCGCCGCCCATCATCTCCACATACAGCGGCGCTGAGTCTTTCGGCGACAGCGGCATCAGGGTCGCCGGGTTGGCGTCCCAGTAACCGAGGTAGCGGTTGATCACCGCACGGCTGTTGTGCTCTTCCGAGCCGTGATAGCTATGGGCCGCCCAGCTTTTTTTCAGGCTCTCGGGCAGTTTGTAGACATTGTGGATCTCGTTGATGGTGACGCCCTGGTTGGCCTCGTGCAGCACGGCGTTGTTGAGGTTGGCGTATACATCGCGCTGGGTGCGCATGACTTCCTGGATGCGTTCGTTGCCGAAACGCGGCCAACTGTGGGAGGCAAACATCACGTCAGCCTGCTGACCGTAGCGGTACAGCGCCGTGTTGATGTGTTTGGACCAGACCAACGCATCACGTACCAGAGCGCCGCGCAGGGTGTAGATGTTGTGAATGGTGCCGGTGATGTTTTCTGCGGCCCAGAAGGCCTTGAACTGTGGGAAGTAGGTGTTCATCTCGGCAGGCGCTTCGGTGCCTGGCGTGCTCTGGAACTCCATCTCGACGCCATCGATGGTCAGCGTCTCGAAGTCTTTTTCGATGTAACGATTGGGCTCGATCAGCCCCAGGTTTCCCGCCGCGGTGTTCTTGCCGATCGACTGATCGACGTGGCCAAACGGGCTGCGCGGCAGCAATACGCCGTACTGGAAGAACATCCGCCGGGCCATCGCGTTGCCGGCATACACGTTCTCGGCCACCGCATGCTCCATAAAGCCGGACGGCGCGATCAGCGGGATCTTGCCGCTGCGCACGTCGGCCTCCTCCACCACCCCGCGAATACCGCCGAAGTGGTCGCCGTGGGAGTGGGAAACCACTACTGCCACCACGGGACGCTTACCGAGCTTCTCGTTGATAAAGTCCAGTGCCGCTTTGGCGGTTTCCTTGGCGGTCAGCACATCGAAGATGATCCAACCGGTATCGCCCTTGATAAAGCTGATGTTGGCCAGGTCGTAGCCGCGCACTTGATAAACCTTGCCAGGTACCACTTCATACAGGCCGTAGGCCATGTTGAGAACGGCCTGACGCTGCAGCGAGGGGTGGATGCTGTCGAAGTCCTTGCCCTGCAGCAGGTAGTCGTAGCTGCCCATGTCCCAGGCCACGTTGCCGGCTTCGGCCATAATCTGCTTGTAGGGCGGTGCGGCGATAAAGCCCTTTTGCGCTTCCTCGAAGTCGCGCTTGTCCTCGAACGGCAGGCTCTTGCGCAGGGCATTTTGCAGCTCAATCGTATAAGACGATGGCAGCTTGCCTTTGGCGTCGAAGTGCTTGCCCTCCATCGCTCCTGGGTCTGCCAGGACGGCCCCACCGCCCGCGGCGTAAGCCGTAGCGCTGACACTGCTGGCCAAGGCAATGGTCAAAGCCAAACGGAGACTGCTGTAGTTTTTCATTGGTTCATTCCTTTGTGCGCTATCAATGTCGTTGCTGTGCTTTTGTTGTGTTGGCTGCGTTAACTAGAAGCGCCAAGTCATATTGCCCGTCAGGGTTTGAATCCAGGCATTGCGGTACTCGCCGGAAAGACGCTCACCAGACAGCTGTTTGCTTTGCTCGACGGGCATGTCGCCCATCCAGACTAGATCCCAGCTGAGGTTCACATCAGTGTTCTGATCCAGGCTATAGGTGGCCCCGGTGCCAAGCCGCCAGGTCGAGCCCGTGGGCAGAATTACTCCCCGATTGGCATCCGATACCGCCGCGGTGTCATAGGCCAGACCCAGGCTCCAGAGTAGCTGCGGGTTGACTTGGTATTGGCTGCCAACGGCCAACTGATAGGTATCCTTGAAACTCGCATCCACGCTTGTGGACTGGGCACCGGCCAGTTGGGTATCCAGTTCAACGCCGATTTCGCCAAACCGCGACCAGTCCTGCCAGTTGGCGCTGGCCAGCAACGCCCACTGAGCATTCATCTGCTGATAGAGGCTGAGCGTGGCGGTTTGCGGCACCTGGGTGTCGAGCTGGATGCGCCGTCCATCAAGCGGCGTCAGCAACGGCCCTGTACCACTGACATCCAGGCGGCTGTCGAAGTCCAGATTGATTTCACTGGTGTAAGCCAGGCCTATCCGGGTGCCCGGCTGCGGGGCGTAAATCAGACCGAGGTTGGCGCCGTAGCCCCAGGTCTGATCCTCATACTTGAATTGGCCGTCGCTGCGATCGAGCAAGCCAAAGGGCGCTCGATTGATCGCTGCCTGTGATTCCAGCATGGCGTACATGGCCTTGACGCCGATACCCAAGGACCACTGCTCATTGATACGGTAGGCCGCGCTCGGCACCAGCGATAGGCCGACAATCGAGGCGTTTTGCAGGTAATGGCGGCCGGCCCAATCGTTGTCGTAATTCTCGGCCAGGCCAAAGTCGCCATAGCTGCCGAACCCTATGGTCCAGCGCTCATCCAGTTGCTGGCTGATAAAAAAACTGGCCGACGGGGTCAACCCCAACGGGTTGCCGCCATCACCGCCGCTCGCGGTGCTGGTGCCATCCACATCAAAGCCGAGGTCGCCAAACAACAGTTGGCCACCCGCACTCACCTGGGTGCCCGGCAAATAGCTCAGGCCGGCCGGATTGCTGGCGATGGTTGAAGGCCCCTGCGCCCGCGCCGCCGCCCCGGCGTTGGCCAGGCCGGTGTTATCGCTGCCAATTTCATACAGCATGATCCCACCGGCCAGCGCTGAGGCCGGCAACGACAGGTACAGCGTGGCGGCGGTCAGTAGCGTTAGGTGACGCTTCGGCATGAGCAGGTTCCAGTGGCGGCGTGTGATCGCTGTGATTGCCCTAGATTGAAGCACAACGAGAAAATTACTTTAAATGGTATATTTTCAGAAAATCATAACCTAGAGGTTATTTTGATTACCCAACGCCGCCTGCTGCACTTGCTGACACTCGTCGAGTACGGCCATTTTGGCCGGGCTGCGGATGCCTTGAATATCTCCCAGCCAGCCTTGTCCAAAAGTATCCAGGCACTGGAGGCCGAACTTGAAGTCACCCTGGTTGACCGCAAGAGTAGCGGCGTCAGCCTGACGGTGTTTGGCCAGATAGTGGCCGAGCGCAGCAAGCCCCTGCTTACCGTTGAAGATGACTTGCGGCGTGAGATCAAGCTGCTTAATGAGCACCAGATCGGCGCTCTGAGCGTGGCCTTCGGGCCTTATCCCAGCATCACGAGTGGTTATGCAGGAGCGGCGCGGCTACTGGCTCGGCATCCCGGGATCAACATCGGCATGCGGGTGAGCGGCTGGCACGAAGTGGCCCAGCAGGTACAAGCGCGCACGGTGGACCTAGGCATTGCTGAAATCAGCGCATTGGAAGGCAATGAGCAATTCGCCATGGAACTGCTTGGCGAACATGCAGGTCGACTGTTCTGTCGGCCCGGGCATCCGCTCATGAGTGCTGGCCCGCTGACGCCGGCCATGTTGTTCCAGTATCCGTGGATTTGCCCGCGCCTCCCTGGGCGCAGCAGCACGGCCTTACCGGCAGACTTGGGGGCCGCCGGGACGATTGATCCACTGAACGGTGATTTTGTCCCGGCCATTGAGATTGATGTGCCCATGCACCTCGACAGCTTCCTGCATACCAGCGACGCACTGGCCATTAACCTGCTGAGCAACATGGAATCGGCACTGCTGGCCGGCGAGGTCGCGTTGGTGCCCGTGACAGGCTTTGCGCTAAAGGCCCACTACGGCTTTATCTACCTGCGCAACCGTAGCCTGGCACCGGCGGCCATGGCGTATATGGACGAAGTACGCGCGCTTGAAGCAGAGATTCGAGCCAAGGAACAACGCCTGGCGAAGCAGTTCGCCGATCACTTTTAACGCGCGCTGGAAGTACCGCGCAGAGCCCGCTCCACCTGGCTTTGGATTGCATAGGCTGGGGCCTCAACGGTGCGATAGTCGCGAGTGTAATTGCTGGCGAACTGCGCGGCGCCCCACTGCTGGTACTGCTGCACATGTTTGAGTTCATGAGCCCAGAGTGCGACGTTGTTCTGCGCGTCTTCGGCATGGCGAAAGACGATGATGTCGAGCAGCGTCACGGCATTCACATCAGGGTTTTGCAGCATGGTATTGGCGGCATTGAGGGCCACCCCATTACCGACCTGATAGCGCACGGCATCCAGCACCTGTAGGTCGTAATAACTCTCCAGCGCGGCGCGG
>NKIE01000306.1 GCA_002256055.1 Pseudomonas sp. PGPPP3
CGGTCGCGGCATAGAGCGGGCTGCATAGTCGCCGGCGCCAAGCGCGGCATAGTCCGTAGGGTGGACGACGCTTTTTTCGTCGACCGAGAGATCGTCATGGTGGATGGGTGCAGCGCCATCCACCCTAGGTTCTGCGTTTGGCTTGGCCTGCGCAGGAGTCACTTCAGGAGTTAACGTGATGAGTCGCACCCCGGATACCTGGATTCTCACCGCCCACTGCCCGAGCGTGCTCGGCACGGTGGATGCGGTCACGCGTTTTCTGTTTGAGCAGCGCTGCTACGTCACCGAGCACCACAGTTTCGATGATCGCCTGTCGGCGCGCTTTTTTATCCGGGTGGAGTTTCGTCAGCCCGAGGACTTCGATGAACAGGGCTTTCGCGCCGGTCTCGCTGAACGCCTGAGCAGCTTCGCCATGCAGGTCGAGCTAACCCCGCCGGGCTACCGGGCCAAGGTGGTGCTGATGGTCAGCAAGGCCGACCACTGCCTCAACGACTTGCTCTACCGCCAGCGCATCGGCCAGTTGCCGATGGACGTGGTGGCGGTAGTGTCCAATCACCCGGACCTGGAGCCCCTGGCGCGCTGGCACGACATTCCCTATTACCACTTCGCCCTCGACCCCAACGACAAGGCCAGTCAGGAGCGCAAGGTGCTGCAGGTGATCGAGGACAGCGGCGCCGAACTGGTGGTGCTCGCCCGCTACATGCAGGTCTTGTCGCCGGAGCTGTGCCGCAAACTGGATGGCCGGGCGATCAATATCCACCACTCGCTGCTGCCTGGGTTCAAGGGCGCCAAGCCCTATCACCAGGCCTACCAGAAGGGCGTCAAGCTGGTCGGCGCCACTGCCCACTACATCAATAACGACCTCGACGAGGGGCCGATCATTGCCCAGGGCGTAGAGACGGTTGATCACACCCACTATCCCGAAGACCTGATCGCCAAGGGCCGCGACATCGAGTGCCTGACCTTGGCCAAGGCCATCGGTTTTCATCTTGAGCGTCGGGTGTTTCTCAACGCCAACCGCACCGTGGTGCTCTGAGGCGCCGAGCGCGCCTGCCAGTGCAGCAACAGCCGCGGTGTGTTTGGCACCGCGCCTCAACAGCGAATTCAACTCCAAGTGCAAGGTCGCGTGGCCGTTGGCTGCGCCTTTGTATTCACAACAAGAAAGGAGCGTTAGTTATGTCTGGTAATCGTGGTGTGGTGTATCTCGGCGACGGCAAGGTCGAGGTCCGCAAGATTGACTATCCGAAAATGCAGGACCCGCGTGGCCGCAAGATCGAGCACGGGGTAATCCTGCGCGTGGTCTCGACCAATATCTGCGGCTCGGACCAGCACATGGTGCGCGGGCGCACCACCGCCCAGGTTGGCCTGGTGCTCGGTCACGAGATCACCGGCGAGGTGATCGAGAAGGGCAGCGACGTGGAAAACCTGAAGATCGGCGACCTGGTTTCGGTGCCCTTCAACGTCGCCTGCGGCCGTTGCCGTTCCTGCAAGGAGCAGCACACCGGCGTGTGCCTGACGGTTAACCCGGCGCGCGCTGGCGGCGCCTACGGTTACGTCGATATGGGCGATTGGACCGGCGGCCAGGCCGAGTACGTGCTGGTGCCCTATGCCGACTTCAACCTGCTCAAGTTGCCGGACCGCGACAAGGCCATGGAGAAGATCCGCGACCTGACCTGCCTGTCCGACATCTTGCCCACCGGCTACCACGGTGCGGTGACTGCCGGGGTCGGCCCGGGCAGTACCGTGTATATCGCCGGTGCTGGTCCGGTCGGCCTGGCCGCCGCCGCGTCAGCGCGCCTGTTGGGGGCTGCCGTGGTGATCGTCGGCGACGTTAATCCGGTGCGCCTGGTGCATGCCAAGGCCCAGGGCTTCGAGGTGGTGGATCTGTCCAAGGACACGCCGCTGCACGAACAGATCGCAGACCTGCTCGGTGAGCCGGAAGTCGACTGTGCGGTGGATGCGGTGGGCTTCGAGGCCCGTGGCCATGGTCATGCCGGGGTGCAGCATGAAGCGCCGGCCACCGTGCTCAACTCGCTGATGGGCGTGGTGCGGGTGGCTGGCAAGATCGGCATTCCCGGCCTGTATGTCACCGAAGACCCGGGCGCAGTGGACGCTGCGGCGAAGATCGGCAGCCTGAGCATTCGCTTTGGCCTGGGCTGGGCCAAGTCGCACAGCTTCCACACCGGCCAGACCCCGGTGATGAAGTACAACCGCGCCCTGATGCAGGCCATCATGTGGGACCGCATCAACATCGCCGAAGTGGTGGGCGTGCAGGTCATCGGCCTGGACGACGCGCCGCGCGGCTACGGCGAGTTCGATTCCGGGGTGCCGAAGAAATTCGTCATCGACCCGCACAAGTTGTTCAGCGCGGCCTGACCCTTGAGGGGCAGTCACTAAAAGGGGCGGCAGTCTGCCGCCCCTTTTTGCTGTTGCCGTCAGGCCTATTCCGCCTATTGCAGTCGCTGTTTACGCATCACGCATCCGGTGGCTCTGGCCGCTGCATCTGCTCTTGGACCATGTGTTCGTCAACCCTGGGGTCGAGTGCCGCCGAGAGTGGTGAACTGGTCATGTTGTCGGGCACCGCGACGTGTTGCAGGGGGGCGTTTTGCACTGGTTGCATCTGTTTGATCGTCTCCGGGTGAACCCGGAAAATCAGCACAAAGGCACAAAGGCTGACAAAGGCGTAGAGCATGTTGGGGCCCAGTTCACGGATCAGCAAACCGGCGGTCAGCGGTCCCAGGCAGGCGCCAATACCAAAGGTGACAAGTAGCATGGCGGTCAGCGATACGCGGTGCTCGGCTTCGATGTAGTCATTGGAAAAGGCCACGGCCAGTGGGTAGAGACTGAACTGCAGCATGCTCAGCACAAACCCCAGAGGGAACAGCAGTTCCAGCGGCACCTCAGGCATCAGGGCCAGCGGCAGGGATGCGAGGGTCAGTAACACCGCACAGTTGCGGATCAGTCCGCCCCGGTCGTAGCGATCAGACAACCAGCCCAGTGGCCACTGCACAAGCAGACCGGCAGCGATACAACTGGCCATGTATAGACCTACTTGCATGGTGCTCAGGCCTAGGAGTGAGGCATGCAGCGGGGCCAGGCCATAAAACGAGCCGATTACCAGGCCGGAGACCAGCACTGTGGTCAGCGACTGCGGCACTTTGCGGATAAAAAAGCGTGGCTCAAGACTCACTGGCCGCATGGGCGCCGGATGGCTTCTGCGGGTCATGGCCACCGGTACCAGGCACAGCGCAAAGCACAGTGCTACCAGCATCAGCAGTTCCAGCCCCAGAGCCGGATGCAGTACCAGTGTCAGCTGGCCAAGCATCAAGCCGAGGTAACAAGCGATCATGTAGCCGGAGAACACGCGACCGCGTTGGCTGGCCTGCGCTTGTTCATTCAGCCAGCTTTCGATCACCATGTATTGACACATCATGCCCAGGCCAACCAGTGCGCGCAGCACCAGCCAGGCTGGTAACCAGTCGATCAGGCCGTGACCGAGTACGGCGGCACTGACCACGCCGGCACTGGATACGTACGCGCGCATATGCCCGACCCGGGCAATCAGGCGATGACCGACCTTGCCGCCCAGCACCAGGCCAAAGTAGTTGGCGGCCATCAGGGCACCAATCCAGCCGGTGTCGACGTTATCGGCCGCCAGACGCAGGCCCAGGTAGGTGCTGAGCAGGCCCGAGCCAATCAGCATCAGCAGAGTGGCGAAATACAACGAGCGAAAAGACTTCCATATACTGGTCATATGCTTTCCGGGTAGCTCCATGGTGTGGGGCTGCAGTGCGAACTGTAGCGGCTCGTATGGGTTCTTTGGTGGGTCGCCTAGTCTCTGCTGCGCCAGTAGAAGACGCCAAGCCCGCGCGGGAATTATTCTGCCTTGTTGCTAAGACAGAGGAAGCCGCCTGTGCAGTCACGTTTGTCCTCGTCGGGCAGGCATTTGGGCTTTGCTGTGGAGTGTTGTGTGCGGGGCTGATCGAGAGGTTCTGATGTTGCAGCATGGCACTGATGCAGGAGCAGCAATGCTCGATCTTCTGTTTGGCTGCTGTCAGCGCGTGCTGTGCGCCGATGCCGTGCTGCTTGAGCAGTTGCGTGCAGCGGGTTTTCGCTGTGGAGGCGGCCATTGGCAATTTACCCTGCCAGCGTTGCATGGCTACTTGCAGGGGCAATTGGCAGATGGCTGCGCCATCGATTATTCAGGCTTCGTCAAAGCCCTGTATGCCAGTGAGTTGAATCAGCAGTTGCGCGAGCTTGGGGGCCACGTGGTGATTGCCGATAATCGAGGCAAG
>NKIE01000307.1 GCA_002256055.1 Pseudomonas sp. PGPPP3
TGCTACTCGTGCGGGCAGGGGCTTCGTGCGGCTGGGCTCACTGTGCCGCAGTCAGGGCTGATCGTCCAGATTGCAGCAGTCGTAGGTCTTGATCAGCTCCACCAGAATCCGGCTGGCCGGGCCCAGGGCTTTGTCTTTATGGCTGTAGAGGGTGAAGCGCGGGTGGTTGCTCATCCCGCTTTCCAGTGGCAAGGCCTTGAGCTGTTGGGCGTCTAGCTCACGTTGGATCAGGTGCCGGGGTAGCCAGGCAAACCCCAGGCCGCTGCTGACGAAGTGGGCGGCGGTAGACAGGCTGCTGACCGTCCAGCGCTGCTCGGCACCGAGCCAGCCCACATCTCGCGGGCGACTCCGGCCGGAATCGCGGATCACCACCTGCAGCTGGTTCTGCAGGTCGGCAAAGGTCAGGTCCCGTTGCAGTTGGTGCAGGGCGTGGTCGGGGTGGGCGACGGCGATAAATTCGACTTCACAAAGTTCATGGCCCAGGTAGCCGACGATATCCAGGCTGCTGATGGCCAGGTCGGCATTGCCTTCGAGCAGCACCTCCTCGACTCCAGAGAGCACTTCTTCGCGCAAGCGCACGCGACAGCCACGGCTCTGCGGCATAAAAGCTGCCAGTGCTCGCAGCAGGCGTTCGGTCGGGTAGGCCGCATCAACCACCAGGCGCACTTCTGCTTCCCAGCCCTGGTCCAGGTTGTAGGCCAGGTCTTCCAGTTGGCTGGCCTGCAACACCAGTTGGCGCGAGCGGCGCAGCAACACGTCACCGGCATCGGTGAGCACCGCTTTGCGCCCGTCGATGCGCAGCAACGGCACGCCCAGCTGCTCCTGCATGCGCGCCACGGTGTAGCTGATGGACGATTGCGAGCGGTGCAGAACCTCGGCGGCTTGAGCGAAGCCGCCGTTGTCGACCACGGCCTGCAGGGTGCGCCATTGTTCCAGGCTAACGCGGGGTGCTTTCATCTTGGCCTCTTTGTGTCCTAAGCTGGCGCCCCCTTGGCGGAGACCACCGATGAAGAAATTCTGTGCTTTTTTGCTGTTAGCGTTGCCGCTGACAGCCCTGGCTTACCCGATTGATGTGAGCAAGCAGTTCAATGGCAGTGAAGTCTCCGCCACTGCGGTGGAAATCGATCACAACATGGTCGGCCTGCTGCTGGAGAACTATGGCAAGGCTGATGCCAGTTGCGTGGCGCGCTTTGCCAACGGCCCGGAAAGCCCACGGGTGCGCAAGGCGACGCTGGCTGCCGGCAAGCGCGAGAACCTGACAGTGCGTTTTACCCGCAGCGTTATCCATATGCGCATCGAGCTGACCTGCAAGCCGCAATAAGAATGCATTTGCGGACGCAGCACATGGGCACGATAGATCAGTCTGGTTGATCATTTAAAGCGGTTTTTTGCGCTATTTAATCGATCGTTATCTCTCTAACCTGTGTCCATCCCCTCTGTACAGTCGTGCTCCAGACGTTAAAGGCATTCTTTGCGGTTTATCCGCGGTCGCTCTCCTTGGCCGCAACCCTGGCCTGATCGGTTAATCGATCAGGCTTTTTTATGCGCAATGGTTTGTGCCTATCTCTGTCGATATGAACGCGTTAAGGTGGCCGGCTTTTGTAGCAGATGGTCAGGTTTTCCTTGCGTGGATAAGCCGGGCCCAGGTGAGGCGTGTATGCAGTTGTCCGGACGTGGCGTCGGTTTGTCGCTGATTGCGTCGGTGTTGTTTGTGCTGATTCCCGGCTATGTGCGCGAACTGGCGCCGTTGGACGGCGTGCAGGTGTTTGCCCAGCGCGTGCTCTGGTCGATCCCGATGGTGTTGCTGCTGGTGCTGCTCACCCGGCAATGGGGTGTGCTGGGCGCTGTGCTGCAGCGCCTGCGCCGTGAACCACGCTTGCTGGCGGCCTTACCCCTGGCCGCGGCCTTGATGGGCGTGCAATGGGCGTTGTTTGTCTGGGCGCCCCTGGCCGGGCGCATGCTGGAGATTTCCCTCGGTTACTTCCTCTTGCCGCTGGCGATGGTGCTGGTCGGCCGACTGTTCTATGGCGAACGCCTGCGGCCGTTGCAGACCTTGGCGGTGGTCTGCGCCGTGCTCGGGGTGGTGCATGAACTGTGGCTGACTCGCGCGTTCTCCTGGGTCACCCTGCTGGCAGCCCTGGGCTACCCGCCGTATTTCATGTTGCGGCGCTGGATGCGTCTGGATGCCTTGTCCGGTTTTATTCTGGAGATGCTGATGCTGGCGCCGCTGGCCATCTGGCTGATCGCCAGCGCCGGGCTGCCCGACGTGTTTAGCCTGGCGCCGCAACTCTGGTGGTTGCTGCCTGGGCTGGGGTTGCTCAGCACCCTGGCCTTCGGCGCGATGATGGCCTCCAGCCGCTTGCTGCCGTTGGGGCTGTTCGGCATCCTCAGTTATGTCGAGCCGGTGCTGCTGTTTGCGGTGTCGGTGCTGGTGCTGGGCGAGCATTTCAACCCTGCGCAGCTGTGGACCTACTTGCCGATCTGGCTGGCGGTGCTGCTGATCGGCTGGGACAGTGCGCGACTCTTGCGTCGTCAGGCTCGGCAGGGCCTTTGAATACACGGAGACAGGTCATGCAGTTGAATACCGATTTGCACCAGCGCGTGGTCATCGATAGCCACGCCGTGGCTTGGCAGCACTCGCCGCTGCCGGGTGTTGAGCGCCGACCGCTGGAACGCCTGGCCGCGGAAAGCGGGCGCACCACCTCAATCGTGCGTTATGCCGCGGGTTCGTCCTTCAAAGCCCACCTGCACCCCCTTGGCGAAGAAATCCTGGTGCTGGACGGCGTGTTTGCCGACGAGCACGGCCAGTACCCGGCCGGCACCTGGCTGAAAAATCCACCGGGCAGCCAGCACGCGCCATCCAGTCCGGACGGCTGCCTGTTGTTCGTCAAACTCTGTCACCTGACGGCAGACGACGAGATTGCCGGGCGCATCGATACCCGCAACGCTCAATGGCAGCCCGGATTGGTCGAGGGCTTAAGTGTGTTGCCGCTGGACAGCGTCGGCACGACCCACACCGCTCTGGTGCGCTGGGCGCCGGGCACCCAGTTCAAGCCGCACAGCAATTGGGGTGGCGAAGAGATTCTGGTGCTGGAAGGTACTTTTCAGGATGAGCAGGGCGATTACCCAGCTGGCACCTGGCTGCGCAACCCCCACGGCTCCAGCCATCGGCCGTTCTCTACCGAGGGCTGCCTGATTTACGTGAAGGTTGGCCATTTACCTGCGTAGGTTTACTCCAGCCGCACGCGGTACACCTCGTTGAGCGAAATCAGCTTGTCGCGCGCCAGTTGCAGGGCGCTTTGGGTCAGTGGGCGCATACCGTCGTGGATGGCCTGCTGCTCGATGCTTTGCGCCGATACCGAGGGTTCGATCAGGGCGCGCAGCGCCGGTGTTACTTCCAACAATTCATAGGCGGCCACCCGCCCGGCAAAGCCAAGGTTGCGGCAATGCTCGCAACCGCTCCCTACATAAAAGGGCTCGTCACTGCTTAGCCCCAGGGTGCTGCGGACATGGGCGCTGATGTCTTCCTCCACCAGACAATGCGGGCAGTTGCGCCGCACCAGGCGCTGGGCCAGAACACCTAGCAGGCTGGCGTTGAGCAGGTAGGGGGCGATGCCGATTTCCAGCAGGCGGGTGATGGTGGTTGCGGCGCTGTTGGTGTGCAGGGTGCTGAGCACCAAGTGGCCGGTGAGGGCACTTTCGGTGGCCATCATGGCGGTTTCCTGGTCGCGGATTTCACCGACCATGATTACGTCTGGGTCATGGCGCAGAATGTGGCGCAGGGCGCGGGCGAAGGTGTAGCCGATCTGCGGCTTGACCTGAATCTGGCGGATGCCGTCGATCTGGTATTCCACCGGATCTTCCACCGTGATGACGTTGACCCCTTTGTCCTTGATGCCGTTTAGGGCGGCATACAAGGTGGTGCTCTTGCCCGAGCCGGTGGGGCCGGTGACCAAGACGATGCCTTGGTTGTGGCTGATCAGGTCGCGGAAGCGCTCCACATCGCGGCCGTTAAAGCCGATCTGGTCGAGGGTCTTCAGGCTCTGGCGGGTGTCGAGAATCCGGATCACCACGCTCTCGCCATGCACCGTGGGCATGATCGACAGGCGCAGGTCGATGGTGCGGTCGCCCTGTTTGACCATGTACCGGCCATCCTGGGGCAGGCGCCGCTCAGCGATGTTCATGCCGCCGATAATTTTGATCCGGCTAACGATGGCGGAGAGGTTGCTGTGCTTGAGCCGGCGGATCTCCTGCACCACGCCGTCGATGCGCAGCAGG
>NKIE01000308.1:0-1895 GCA_002256055.1 Pseudomonas sp. PGPPP3
CCAACTCCTTCGAGATCCGCGGCAAGAAGCTCGGCATCGTCGGCTACGGCGCGATCGGCACCCAGCTCTCGGTACTCGCCGAAGCTCTGGGCATGCAGGTGTTCTTCTACGACCCGCTGACCAAACTGCCGCTGGGCAACGCCACTCAGGTCGCAACCCTGACCGAACTGCTGGGCATGGCTGACATCGTCTCCCTGCACGTGCCAGAGCTGGAAAGCACCAAGTGGCTGATTGGCGAGAAAGAAATTCGCGCCATGAAGAAGGGCAGCATCCTGATCAACGCCGCTCGCGGCACCGTAGTGGTGATCGAAGCCCTGGCCGCCGCCATCAAGGACGAGCACCTGATCGGCGCAGCCATCGACGTGTTCCCGGTTGAGCCGCGCGCCAACGGCGAAGAGTTCGAAAGCCCGCTGCGTGGCCTGGATCGCGTGATCCTGACCCCGCACATCGGTGGTTCGACCGCCGAAGCCCAGGCCAACATCGGCCTGGAAGTGGCCGAGAAGCTGGTTAAGTACAGCGACAACGGCACCTCGGTGTCCTCGGTCAACTTCCCGGAAGTGGCCCTGCCGGCCCACCCAGGCAAGCACCGTTTGCTGCACATCCACGCCAACATCCCGGGCGTGCTCAGCGAGATCAACAAGGTTCTCGCCGAAAACGGCATCAATATCTCCGGTCAGTACCTGCAGACCAACGAGAAAGTCGGTTACGTGGTCATTGACGTCGACGCCGAGTACTCCGAGCTGGCACTGGAAAAAATGCAACACGTTAACGGCACCATCCGTAGCCGCGTCTTGTTCTAAGCCGCCGCCACAACGAAAAAGGGCAGCCTCGGCTGCCCTTTTTCTTGCCTGCTATTCCAGCAAGCGCAACGCCTGTGCAGCCTCTTGGAGCTCACCCTCGTTGAACACCTGCACCCCCAAGCGCCGTAACGCAGCTGCCGTGACGCCTTCACCCGCCACAAGCGTGCCACTGAAACTGCCGTCATAACTGTGCCTATTGCCACACGAAGGGCTACGCGCCTTGAGCACGGCGATGCGGATGCCGTGCTGCTGAACCAGGCGTTCGGCAATCAGCGCGCCAGCAACAAAGGCCGCACTGACATCGGCCCCGTCGATGCTGCGCACCTGCACCAGGCCATCAAGCACCTGAGCGCCCTGACCGCTAATGATTTCCGCCGCCGGTCGTGGCGTCGGCAAGCCACCCGCCACTTCCGGACACAGGGGCACCACCCGGCCTTGCGCCTGCCACTGCAGTAACTCAGCGAACGGCCCATGAGCGCCACCGTCATAACGCACTGCCTGCCCCAGCAGGCAGGCACTGACCAGAATCTTCTCCACTCGCACCCCACTCTCATCAGTCACGTTCAGTAACGCTGCCGTGCCTGGGACTTCAACCGGCCCCGCCGAAGGTACGGGCAAGCAGCCGAAATAGCCTCCCAGGCGCTCTGGCACCAATGTTCCACGCCTATCCTTTGGCCAGAAGCACACCGACCGCATGGCGCGCGAGACACTGGCAGACCAGACTGCGGCCACTTGTCAGCCCTTGCGAAGGATACGCCCGATGCCAACCCCAACTCGCCTGCTTGCCCTGCCCGCCCTGCTCACCGCCCTCGGCCTGCTGGGCAATCCGGCCCAGGCCGCACTGCAGGCCTTGGACAACCAGGCATTAAGCCAAGTGACCGGCCAGGACGGCATCACCCTCAACCTCGACCTGAAAACCAATATCGGCAAGATCAGCTGGGAAGATGACGGCAGCAGCCTGCAAGTGCGCAACCTGAAGATCGACAACGGCTGCGACGCCCCCGGCAATTGCCCGGCGGCGGTGGCCTACGGCGCGGCCAAACTGTACTTCCAGAGCGCCCTGGTGAATGCCCCGACCCTGAAGGTGGATGTGGT
>NKIE01000308.1:1905-4269 GCA_002256055.1 Pseudomonas sp. PGPPP3
GCAGAAGCTGCAACTCACCCTACCTGACCTTAAACCCACCAGCGACCAGCTATTGGCCGACGGCATGATCAGCGAGCCACTGAAGATCCGCGTGCGCATCGCCGGCGAACTGGGTCTGGGCAACGCGGGCAGTCCGGGGTCCAGCACCCTGGGCAAATTTGAAATCCGCGACATCAGCGACATTCAAGGCTCGCTACGCATCTGGGGTCACTGAGCAGCCGGCGCCCAGGCTACAGCGGCGAATTGCCGCGACGGCGTAACCAGCCGGTCAGCGATAGGCGCTCACGGGTGGCCGGCAGTACCTCATGGGGCAGGCCGGCGGAGAGAAACACCACCAAGGTGCCCGCCTCCGGCAGCACGTCCAGTTCACGGCCATCGGCCAGGTACAGGCGCAAAGCGCCACCGTGCTCGGGCAGCCAGTCGCTATTTAGATAGAACACCGCCGATACCGCACGACGATCATCATCACGAAAGCGGTCCAGGTGTTTCTGGTAGAAGGTGCCCGGCGGATACAGGGCAAAGTGCCCCTCGTAATCCTCCAAGCCCAGATACAGCGCCTGATTGAGCTGGCCACGCAGGTCTTCGAGCATGCCCAGATAACGGTCGCCGGCAACACACTGACCTGACTCCAGCCACTGAATATGGTCACCTCGCACCCCTTCCTGCACACCATGGGCACTCCCGCGGCCAACGCCGGCCGGCTGCAAGGCACCCTGATTTGCGCGCGAGCGGCACTCTTGGGCCAATTCTAGGGTCAGATCAACAGCTAAGGCATTGGTCTCGATGGCCCAGCCCTGTTCGGCAAGGTCATCGAGCAATGGGTCGAGGGTGGTGCGGCTGAGGGTGGTCATGGCGGCGAGTCTATCAGCCCGGCGGACACTCCTCGACAAGCCGCCAGCCAGACGCGGAAAATAGCCGCACTAACTATGGAGCTTGTATGCGCACCCTTCTTGCCGCTGTTCTGCTGATGTTCACCCTGCCGAGCCTGGCGGATAGCTATATCGACCTGTACCAGGCCGGCGGCTGGCCACAACAACGGGCGCATTTTCGCGACGCCCTCAGCAGCGCCCAGCAGCGCTACCGCAACAGCCTGCCCCCGGCGATTTATCAGGCCTTGGTGGACAACAGCAATCAGCGCTTTACCGCTGCCGGCATGGACCAGCGCGCCCTGACCGGTCTGCGCCAACTGAGCAACCCGCAGCCAGCCTTGCAGTTTTTTCAATCGCCCCTGGGCCGCAAAATCATCAACGCCGAAGTCCTCGCCACCCAGCGTGAGCAGCTGGCGCAATATGCCAACGGCGTACCGCGCAGCCAGGCCGGCGCCATCCGCCGTGAGCTGATCGGCCAACTGTCCCAGGCCTTGCCAGCCAAAGAAGCCGGCGCGGAAGTCAGCCTGGCTCTGGCCAGCGTGGCCGCCGACAGCCTCAGCCAAATGATGCCCGGCCTGCTCGGCGGGGGGCAGGCGCAAGCCATGCTCGACAACCAACGCCAGCGCCTGATGGGACAGATCGGCAGCGACCTGGATAACAGCCTGCTGTTTGTCTACCGCGAGCTGTCGGAGTCCGAGCTGCAAGCCTTCGTCAGCTTTGCCCAATCCGCTGACGGCAAGGCCTACTACCAGGCGGCGCTGGCCGCCCTGCGCGCCGGTCTGGCAGTGGGCCAGAGCAGCGCCAGCCTGGCGCAATAAACACCGGAGTCGGGGTTACGTAGCCGGAGGATCTGCGAGTTACGCCAAGCGCTCGCGCAAAAAGTCGAAATAGCGCGCCCGTAACTCGGGCGCCTCGTTGACTAGGTGATGCTTGCCGCTGGGCAACATCAGCACCTGGGGCGCGGCGAATTTATCCTCCAGCACCGCCAGGTTATGCCGCCAATCGACGGTCATATCCGCATCGCCCTGGACGATCAGCGGGCTGTGCGCACTGCGCGGCGCCGCCTCGATGGCCGGCACCCAGCGCGACAGGGCACCGACCCAGGCGGTCGGCAAACTCAACGGCTGCAACGGGTCTTGCTGGACGAACTGGAGAAACTCCAGGTCGTTGGAGTTGGCGTTGAAGCGCCGCGGAATGGCGCTGACGAACGGTTTGAGCATGCGGTAGCTGAACTGCGACCAGCCCCAGGCCCGTGGTCGCACCAGTGGCGCCAAGAGAATAGTTTCGCCCAACTGCGGCGGCGCATCGCCACGCAAGCGATAGTCCAGCAGGATCGCCCCGCCAGTGCTCTGCCCACACAGGTGCCAGGGCGCCGGCAGCTGCAACGCCGCAGCCTCGGCCAACAGCGCCTGCAACACCAGTTGATACTCGCCAAACTCGCCAATATCGGCCCGCGCGCCACTGGACAGGCCATGACCCGGCAGGTCGCAGGCGA
>NKIE01000309.1 GCA_002256055.1 Pseudomonas sp. PGPPP3
TTTCCTGACTTCGATGCAGACCGCGGCGAAGTGCTGGCATGCAGCCGGGCGCAAGGTGTCGAGCGCCTAGTTGTGCTCGGGGTTTACCAGGCCAACTGGCAGCGCCTGTGGGATCTGGTGCAAAGCGACGACGGCCTGTACGCCGCCTTCGGCCTACACCCGGTTTATCTCGATCAGCATCAGCCAGAACACTTGGGCCAGTTGCACGACTGGCTGCAACGTCTGGCAGGCCATCCCAAGCTGTGCGCTGTTGGTGAGTTCGGCCTCGATTACTTTCTGACGGAGCTGGACCCCGCACGCCAGCAAGCGTTGTTCGAAGCGCAACTGACCCTCGCCGCGGAGTTCGAGTTGCCGGCACTCCTGCACGTACGCCGCGCCCATGGGCCAACCATCGCCACCCTCAAGCGCTACCGCCCAAAACGCGGCGGCATCATCCACGCCTTTGCCGGTAGCCAGGAAGAAGCCCGGGAATACCTCAAGCTGGGTTTCAAGCTCGGCTTTGGCGGCGCCGCCACCTGGCCCCAGGCCTTACGCTTGCGCAAAGTATTCGCCGCCCTGCCGCTGGACGCCATCGTGCTGGAAACCGACAGCCCGGACATGGCACCGGCCATGCACCCTTACCAGCGCAACAGCCCGACATTTCTCCCAGACATCTGCACTACCCTCGCCACACTCAAAGGTCTTCCAGCCGAGGAACTGGCGTTCGCCAGCAGCACCAATAGCTGCAACCTGTTTGGCTGGCCGCACGCATAAAAAAACCGCCTTACGGCGGTTTTTTATCTGCAGGCTTTAGCCCAGCATCAGGCCTGACCGCGCACGCGGAAAGAGCTGATCAGCTGCTTGAGCCGCGACACATGGTCGGACAGCTCGCGACTGGCCTGCTCGGTCTGACTCGAGCCCAGAGCTGTACGCTCACCGGCCTCGTTGATCGCCACGATGTTCTGATCGATATCGTGGGCCACTGCCGTCTGCTGCTCGGCGGCGGCGGCAATCTGCTGGTTCTGGTCAACGATCATACCCACCGCGCCCAGAATGTTTTCCAGCGCCTGCTGCACTTTGCTCGACTGGCTGACCGTGTCATCGGCCATCTTGTGGCTGCCGCTCATGGCTTTTACCGTGGCTGCCACACCGCCCTGCAACTTGGAAATCATCTGCTCGATTTCTTCGGTCGACTGCTGGGTACGTTTGGCCAGAGTACGCACCTCATCGGCCACCACCGCAAAGCCGCGACCCTGCTCGCCGGCACGTGCGGCTTCCACGGCGGCGGTCAACGCGAGGATGTTGGTCTGAAACGCAATGCCTTCGATGATGCCCGTGATGTCGGCGATCTTGCTCGAACGGTCGCTGATGTCCTGCATGGTGGACACCGACTGATCGATGCCACTGGCCAGGCGTTGAATACTGCCAACCTGGGAGTCCACCAACTCACGGCCACTCACAGTTTCGTCGTTGACGCTCTGGGCACTACCCACGGCCGCAGCAGCACTGCGGGCAACCTCTTGGGCAGTGGCAGACATTTCATTCATGGCCGTGGCCACCTGCTCAATCTGCGAGCGCTGCCCAGCAACGGCCTGGTTGCTCTCACCAGAGACCACCTCAACGCGATCAGCCTGACGCTCGACCTCAATCACGGTATGGCCAACACGCTCGATCAGGTCGTGAATCTTGACCACGGTGGCATTGAACACGTCACCCAACTCACCCAACTCGTCGCGGCTCTGCACTTTGTAACTGACGGTCATGTCGCCGGCCGCCACTTTGTCCATGACCTGACCGAGGCTTTTCAGCGTGGTGCGGGTCGACACATAGAAGCCGCCATACAGATAGACAATCGAGAGGAACACCACCACCAGCGCAACGAACAGGAGGATGGTTTGCGAGCCTTTCTGCTGCAGGCGCTCAGACAGCTCGGCCTGCAAAAACACTAGGGTCGCATCGTTGACCTGATAGGTTTTTTCCATCTCGCCGCTGATCTCGGCAAAGAACTCCGACCAAGAGCCCTTCAGCGACTCGGCAAGAATGACCTTATCTTCGAAGACCTTGGCCAGGTCCTTGAGGGTTTCCTGGCTGGCTGCAGTACGATTACCCAAGGCGCGCTGGGCGCCAGGGCTGGCAGCTAAGGTTTCCTTAATTTTCAAACCATATTCGGCGTGCAGCTTCTCCATCAGCAGCAACGCGTCTTCCAACTTGACGCTGGCGCCAGAGTCGAGAAAACCAACACCGAGGGAATAGGCACCCACCGAGCGTCCTGTGGCGAGCACTGCGGTCACCTGCGGTGTCACATTCAGCACCAGCTCAACCATCTGCCGCACGTCGCGACTGTCGTCCTGGCTTAGGCCGGAGTCCGAGGCCACGCCCTTGATGAACAGCTGGACCTTGGCGAGCAACTCTTCGCCCTGGGTACGCTTGCTGCTTGGCGCAACCTGAGACTTGATGGCACGCATGGCATTGAGCAACTCATCACGTTGCGCATTGAATTGCTCAACCTGCTGAGCGTCATGACTGACCGCCTGCAATGCGCCAAGCTGCTCAATCAGTGACTGCTCGAGCTTGGCAATCCGCGCATCGGCCTCCGCCGAACTGCTCTCACCGAGCATACGACTGATCTGGGCCAAGTCATTGACCTCTTCCAGATCGCGACGGATTTGCAGGGATTTACCCAGCAGCTCAAGACTTTCCAGTTCCGTACTGGTGCGCACGTACTGGTCATAGGAATCGCTCACCAAGTAGTAGTTGGTGACCGCCATGGGCAGAAAAAATAAGACACTTATCAAACTGAATTTCATGCCGAAGTTCAGTCGATTCATCAGCGCGATGGCCGGATACAACACGGTCTTCACTAGACGCCTCCTGTTACCATTATTTTTATAGGCTGCTGCCCGTTTTTACGGACAAGATTACCGCTTAGTAGCTCGCATCTCCCTCACTAGCCGACCGGCAACATCGGTATCCTGCGACCCAAAGGCACCCGCCCCCCCTAGACGCTCGGCAAGCAGCACAGCTTGTATACCTGATATCGGCCCACCGCTCTGTAACTTAAGGTTAAGCATGGACTCATCACTTCGCCTGGGCATTGACCTGGGTGGCAGCAAAATCGAGATACTGGCCCTACAAGGCAGCCAGGAAATTCTTCGGCGTCGCTGCCAGACGCCTCACGGTGACTATGCTGCCACCCTCGCGGCTATTTGCAGCCTAGTCCAAGAATGCGAGCGCGAATTGGGCATGCAGGGCAGCGTCGGCATTGGCATCCCCGGCACACGCTCCCCCGACCACGGTCGCATCAAGAACGCCAACTCCACCTGCCTGATCGGCCAGGACCTTGCTGGCGACCTTGAGCAACGGCTGCAACGCCCCATTCGCCTAGCTAATGACGCCGACTGTTTTGCCCTGTCAGAGGCCTGCGATGGTGCAGGCGCGGGGGCCGTAAGCGTATTCGGGGTGATTCTCGGCACTGGCGTGGGCGGAGGTATTGTCATTAACGGCCGCTTGCTTGCGGGCCCCAATGCGATCGCCGGCGAATGGGGCCATAACCCCTTGCCCTGGCGCCAGCCAACAGATGGTCTGCCGACTCGCTGTTACTGTGGCCTGGATGACTGCATCGAAACCTTTCTGAGTGGTCCGGGTTGGAGCGCCCGCAGCGGTCTGGAACTGGATGCTACGGGCATTGCCCTGGCCGCCAGCCAGGGACTAGCAACTGCGCAGCGGGCGCTGGCGGTCTACGCCGAACAGTTGGCTCGCAGCCTGGCCAGCGTGATCAACGTGCTAGACCCGGAAGTAATCGTCTTGGGCGGCGGGCTGTCGAATATCGACGCCCTCTACAATATCGTGCCTGGGCAGCTAAGCCGTCATGTGTTCTCTGACCAGGTCAACACGCGCCTCGTGCCTGCTCGTCATGGCGACTCCAGCGGCGTGCGCGGGGCCGCCTGGTTGTGGCCCTAAACGGCTACCTGCCATAACTTGCGTTACAGCAGCAGAGTCCACACTGCAAAACCTGCATACCAAAGCAAGGCACTGCGCACCAGCATTTGCCACAACGAGTCGAGGCTGTGCAGACCGGCATCCCCCGGAGCTGACGCCGGTGTATTGGCCGCCGCACGACCAGCATGATCGACCAGCTGGGCAGCCGGAATATGCCAGTTCAGTAGCTCATGCAACAGCGCTCGGCTGACCGAAACAAAATCACCCACCAAGGCAAAGCTGCTGCACAATACCCGTGCAGGCAGCCAGTCAAAGGCGTGCCGCAACTGCTGCGC
>NKIE01000310.1 GCA_002256055.1 Pseudomonas sp. PGPPP3
CACTTGCCAAGGCTGGCATGAGGCCAGAAGACATTGATCTCTATGAACTGAATGAGGCTTTTGCTTCGGTCGTCCTGCGCTTCATGCAGGCCCTCAATATCCCGCACGACAAAATCAATGTGTGCGGCGGAGCTATCGCCATGGGTCACCCATTGGGTGCCACTGGCGGCATGATCCTTGGCACCGTGCTAGATGAGCTTGAGCGCACCGGCAAGGAAACAGCCCTAATTACCCTGTGCGTGGGCGCAGGTATGGGCACCGCCACCATCATCCAGCGGGTTTAAGCGCCGCCTGACTTGTGACGCGGGCAGCCTGGCTGCCCGCTTGCTGGCCTGACGCCCAACACTTTGGCGAGGCCAAGACCCTGAATTTTGGAGATAGTCTTATGGAAAATTTCAAAACCAACCTCGATGCCGATGGCGTATTGCACATCGCATTCGACGTTCCCGGCAAGACCATGAACACCATCACCGGTGGCGTGATGAAGGAAATGGGCGAATTGGTCGCGGAGATCAAAGGCAATGCCGCAATCAAAGGCGCCGTGCTTTATTCCGGCAAGGACAATGGCTTCTGCGCAGGCGCTGACCTTGGCGAAATCGGTGGCGGCAGCATGGATGCCGACAAGAAGCTGTCTGAAGATGAGAAGCTGAAGAAGTCGTTCGAGCAGGGCTTCAGTCTGAACCGGTCGCTGCGTGCGCTGGAAACCTGCGGCAAGCCGGTTGCCTGTGCGCTGGAAGGCTTAGCTCTCGGCGGTGGCCTCGAAATCGCTTTGGCTTGCCATTACCGCGTCTCGGCAGACAATCCAAAGATCCAATTCGGCTTGCCTGAAGCTAAGGTCGGCCTTCTGCCTGGTGCTGGTGGGACTCAGCGTCTGCCTCGCCTGATCGGTGTGATGAATGCCATGCCGCATCTGTTGCAAGGTGCCAGCATGAACCCACAAGAAGCCTTGAAAAAGGGTGTTGTTGGTGCGGTCGTGCAAGCGGGTGAAACCGTCGCAGCAGCCAAGGCTTGGGTGCTGGCAAATCCAACAGCCGTCGCGCCTTGGGACGTTAAAGGCTACCGCGTGAAGGACGGCCCATACTCGCCCGGCGGCGGCATGGCCTTTGTTGGCGGCAATGCGATGTTGTCGAAGACCACTTACAGCAATTATCCCGCCCAAAAGGCGATCATGAGCGCCGTGTTTGAGGGCATTCAAGTGCCAATGGATGCGGCCCTGCGCATTGAGACCCGCTACTTCTTGAAAAACATGGCAAGCCCTTCGGCCAAGGCCATGGTGCGCTCGCTCTTCCTGTCGACACAGGCCCTTGCCAAGGGTGCGAACCGCCCTCAAGGCTTTGAGAAATATGAGATCAAAAAGGTCTCGGTTCTGGGTGCCGGCATGATGGGCGCAGGCGTGGCCTATGTGCAAGCAATGGCAGGCATTGAGACCGTGCTGATCGACCAAAGCCAAGAAGCAGCTGAAAAGGGCAAGGATTATTCCAAGAAATTGCTCGACAAGGCGGTCTCTCGCGGCAAAATGACCCAAGAAAAGGCTGATGCAGTCTTGGCACTCATCACACCGACCACTGACTATGCGCACGTCAAGAAGTCAGATTTGGTTATTGAAGCCGTGTTTGAAAATCGCGACATCAAAGCCGACGTGACCCAGAAGGCGGAAGCCATGATGGGCCCCAATGCGGTGTTTGGTTCCAATACCTCAACCCTGCCGATCACCGGCCTAGCAACTGCATCCAAGCGGCCCAAGAACTTCATTGGCGTCCACTTCTTCAGCCCCGTCGATAAAATGGGTCTGGTTGAAATCATCATGGGCAAAAAGACCACCCAAGAAACCTTGGCCAAGGCGGTGGATTACGTCTTGAAGATTAAGAAGACCCCGATCGTCGTCAACGACAGCCGCGGCTTCTACACCAGCCGTTGCTTTGGTACTTATGTGCAGGAAGGCCAAGAAATGCTGGCCGAAGGCATCAAGCCAGCCATCATTGAAAACGTCGGCCGCATGACTGGCATGCCGGTTCCCCCCTTGTCCATGGCTGATGAAGTCGCGCTCGACCTTGCTTATAAGGTCGGTCAGCAAACCAAGAAGGACCTTGGCAACAAGTGGGTGGCAACACCCAGCCAATTGATCATCGAAGAAATGGTGGAAGGCCTTGGCCGCTTTGGTCGCAAGAACAAAAAGGGCTTCTACGACTATAAGGAAGACGGCACAAAGGCGATTTGGCCAGGCCTGACTTCGGTTGTGGCAACCAAAGTGCATGAAGCCGATCCTGCCATGGTGAAGGAATATAAGAACCGCCTTCTCTATCGTCAGGCCTTGGAAACTGCACGTTGCTTTGAAGAAGGTGTCATCACCGACCCACGCGACGCCGACATCGGCTCCATCCTCGGCTGGGGCTTCGCCCCTTACACGGGCGGCACTGTCAGCTTCATGGACGGCATCGGCATCGCCAACTTCGTTGCCGAAGCCGAGCGCTTGGCCAAGAAGTACGGCCCCCGCTTTAAGCCAAACAAGCTTTTGAAAGACATGGCGAAAAACGGCGAAACCTTCTATGGCCGCTTTAGCGGCGAGGCTGCGAAGAAGGCAGCTTAAGGGCTTTCACTTTTATTTACTGCAGGAAGGGCCACCTCATGGGTGGCCCTTTTTGTTTTGCGGGGACAACTCTCGACCTCACAGCATTTTTTAATATGCTTCTCAAACCGATTTCAAACAGCAACCAGCAGCCAGACAATGGCGTTATAAGTTTCTATTTTAAACTTTGGAGCATCGGCTGAAGAATATCGGTGGGACTGTAAACTTTATACAAAATGCGGCGTCCATTCTCGCCGACAACGATTTGGCCAGGAATCTCAGAGTCATGGCGACCTGTTGTACTCATCACATGAAAGACGCCCAATGATGAGAGTCGCTTAACCAATTCTTGCATCGGCTCAATCAGTATTCCTTGGCCAACATGCATTACTTCTAAAATCTCCTCCGCGAAGCTGCACATATTCACAAATAGAAATCCGTCTGGATACTTTAGGTAAATTCTCATAACGAAATCTAACAAAGAGAGCTGTCCTCTATGGCCAACCTCTAAGCCACATTTGAGATAATACTCTTTAAGCTCAATGTTGGCCAATGCAGCCATCATATCCGTGATTGAGTAGCCGCCTTGCTCTGCCTCGAAGTCTTGCAATTTGGTTCGAAGGTTCGAGTTTTCTACTGACAAACGTGCAAGCTCATTGGCAAGTTGAGGCGAGACCCCTTGATCTGCTCGAACGAGGCCCACCCGTGGTTCTACTTTGAAAAGCTCATGCAGTGACTGACCTACGTTGTTCGCCAGTTCGTCTGCATTGGACCAATATTTTACGATACGGTTCGCCTTACACTTTGCTCGGAAGGAGTTGACTTTCTCTTCTTTGCCAAACTCAACCTTTGATCGGGACAACTCTTCACGAGCGGCATCTGAGATTAAGTGCGCGGAAACTGGAATCCCGAGCTCGACTGCCAGATCAAATTCTTTCTCTGTGTAACTGATGCCTTCTAGCGCCTCAGACCCATATCTTTCGCCAACTATCAGAACGTAGTAATCGCACTCCTCGATCCGCCGGCTGATGTAACTCCACTGATCAGTATTGCTGGCTTGAAAAAGCTCCATACCGACGGGCAAATGTCCCATATTCAAGATTTGCTCCATAACCTTTCGCCGCTCGTCTTGCAGATCATTAAACGTTGAACTCACAAAAATCAGATACCTTCTGTCCATGAAAATCTCTCCAAACAAAAACTGGAGGCTATTGCCCTATAAACAAAACTCTCTCTATGGTAGAAAAACACAAATGGTGTCGAAAGCAAACAATTTTAGAATGAGAACAGAGAATGTCCAAGAGAAAGAAGTCAAACAAGTGCGAGGATGGCAATCATGCGATGTTTGAGATACCCGAAGCCGTATCACAGCGGCCCAAAGAAAAGCTCGACTTCGAAAGCATGCGCGCGATCACCCGCAAAATGAAGCTTTATCCCGGCAGTTTTGTCGAAGACATGCGCGCAGCAGGTTAACTCTAACACCGCCACTGAAATCAACGCACACAGTGACATAATGGGGGCGTGACAGGCACACGGCTCCGGCTTATGTCAGTCTTACAATGGCGAGCAAAGAAACCCCTCAAGACGTTTTCAAACGTGTGATCACCCATACGGCACGCGCCCTGTCGCGGACCGAGGAGGTGGAGGTGAGCTTCTCTGCCGATGGGCCTAGTGTCTCAGG
>NKIE01000311.1 GCA_002256055.1 Pseudomonas sp. PGPPP3
CTGGTGTCGCGCCCCTCGGCGTCCTTGAGGAAGGGCGGGCCCCAGGCGCGGGTGTCGTCACCGCTGCCGGGGCGCTCGATCTTGATCACCTCGGCGCCGAGGTCGGCCAGCACCTGGGCTGACCAGGGGCCGGCCAGCACGCGGGTGAGGTCGAGAACACGGATATGCGAGAGGGCGCCAGACATGACAAGTGCTCCAAGAAAGAGGTCGGGCTCGCGCGCGTAAACAACGCCAGTGCCGCGACCGCAGTCGAGCACTCACCCATGGCTTCATCCTAGGAGGGCGGCGGGGCGGCGGCAAACGAGGAATTCGCACGCAGCTGTGCCAATTACTCACTCCAGAAAAGTACCCGCCAGCGCCAAGCGCACGATGGGCCGCACCTGGCGTCGGCCGATGTGCGCGATACGCTTACTCGACGCGGTTTTGCCGGGCCTGCAACAGCTCGCCGATGATGCTCACCGGGCTGAGCAAGTGCGCCTGCATCATGGCGCAGGCCCGCGCGCTGTCACGCTGCAGGATGGCTTCGACCAGCGTGGCGTGCTCCTGGCGCTTGGCTTCCAGCGCAGCCGGGGAAAAGACCGTCTGCTGCAGCCACAGGTGGCGGTAGCGCTCGGCCTGATCGAACAACGCGGCGCGCGCCTGCAGCAGGTGCTGGGAGCCACAGCCGGCGGCGATCGCGGCATGGAAGGCCTGGTGGCGGGCATCCCAAAGACTGAGCATCTCCTCGCCGTCCTTGACCTCCAACACCTTCGCCAGGCTATGGGCGCTGGCGACAATCTGTGCCTCCCAGGCATCGTCGCCGCGGGCAATCGCCAGGCCGAGAATCATTGCCTCCAGATGGGCGCGGGCATCGTAGATGTCTGCCAGTTCAGCCAGCGACATCGGCGCCACACGAAAGCCGCGCTGACTGATGGCCACCACCAGGTGCTCGGCCACCAGTTGCGACAACGCCTCGCGCAGCGGCCCCACACCCAGGCCGTAGCGCGCCTTGAGGGCGCTCATCAACAGCTTTTCACCGGGCGCAAAGACACCGCGCAGGATGTCGCGCTTGAGTGCTGGGTAACCACCCAGCGGCAGATTTTCTCGGGAGCCAGAAGCTTGCATCGCACCGTCCTTGCACAGGTCGGTGGCCATCATACCGAATCAGCGAGCGGATGCTGTTGTGCACACGGCGTAAGTTATTTTTGACACTTTTATAAAATGTCGATATTTTGAATTTACATCGATAATAACTCGCCACCACCGACAGCACCTCTACCGCCCAGGAGCATCGCCATGAGTACCTTTGTTCAGCTGAAAAACCTGGTAGTCCCCGCGCCACAAACCCTCAGCGGCTTCAGCCTGCAGCCCTCGCCACAGTCGCCGCGCCTGCTGCAACTGAGCTTCCCGGCCGCCACCGTGCAGGCCTTTCTGGCGATGGTCGAGGAATGGCCGGTACAGGCGCTGGAGTACAAATCCTTTCTGCGCTTTCGCGTTGCGCGGATTCTCGATGACCTGTGCGCCAATACCCTGCAGCCAGTGCTGATCAATACCCTGATGGACCGCGCCACAGGCGGCCTGCTGATCAATGCCGAAGGCCTCGATCACGTGGCCCAGGCCGACGAGATGGTCAAGCTGGCTACCGCCGTGTCGCACCTGTTCGGCCGTTCCAACTTCGACGCCATGAGCGGCCAGTACTACGCGCGCTTCGTGGTGCAGAACGTCGATGCCTCCGACAGCTACCTGCGCCAGCCGCACCGGGTGCTGGAGCTGCACACCGATGGCACCTTCGTCGAGCAGGACACTGACTACGTGCTGATGATGAAAATCGACGAGCAGAACATGGAGGGCGGCAACTCGCTGCTGCTGCACCTGGACGACTGGGAAGACCTGGCCACCTTTAACCACCACCCGCTGGCCCGCCGCGAGCTGCGCTGGACCGCGCCACCGAGCAAGCGCGTGGACAAGGACGTGTTCCACCCGGTGTTCGACAACGATGCCGAAGGCCGGCCGATCATCAGCTACATCGACCAGTTCGTGCAGCCGAAGAACTTCGAGGAAGGCAACTGGCTGACCGACCTCAGCCAGTCCCTGGAAAACAGCCCGGCCAAGCTCTCGGTCCCCGTGCCAGTGGGCAGCTTCCTGCTGATCAATAACCACTTCTGGCTGCACGGCCGTGATCGCTTCACCGCCCACCCGGGCCTGCGCCGCGAGCTAATGCGCCAGCGCGGTTACTTCACCCACGCCAAGGTGCTGCGCGAACCGCGTCAGTAATCCTTACCGTGCTGGCGGCCAAACAACCCAGGCCGCCAGCGCTGCGCACAACCACTCTATGGCTTGGCCATCACGCACAACAGGTGATCCGGTGTACGACTTCATCATTATCGGCGGCGGCATTCTCGGCATGTCCACCGCCATGCAACTGCAGCGCACCTATCCAGACAGCCGCATGCTGCTGCTGGAAAAGGAAGCCGCCCCGGCTCGCCACCAGACCGGCCACAACAGCGGGGTGATCCACGCCGGCGTGTACTACACGCCCGGCAGCCTCAAGGCCAAGTTCTGCCTGGCCGGCAATCGGGCCACCAAGGCGGTCTGCGACCCGCACGGCACCAACGGTATTGAGCGCGAGTGGCTGAATGCCGGGCAGTTGCGCGAACGCGAGCCGAACATTCAGGGCCTTGGCGGCATCTTTGTGCCCTCCAGCGGCATCGTCAATTACGCCGAAGTGACTGCGGCCATGGCCCGTGAATTCATCAACGCCGGCGGCGAAATCCGCTATGGCGCCAGCGTCACCGCGCTGGAAGAGCGCCGCCAGGAAGTGCGCGTGCACACCAGCGCCGGCGACGTTGCCTGCCGCTTCCTGCTCACCTGCGCCGGACTGATGGCCGATCGCGTGGTGCGCATGCTGGGCATCGATCCGGGTTTCAGCATCTGCCCGTTCCGTGGCGAATACTTCCGCCTGCCGGCCAGCCACAACCAGATCGTCAACCACCTGATCTACCCGATCCCCGACCCGAGCATGCCGTTTCTCGGCGTGCACCTGACCCGGATGATCGACGGCAGCGTCACCGTCGGCCCCAACGCCGTGCTGGCATTCAAGCGCGAGGGCTACCGCAAGCGCGATATTTCCCTGGCCGACAGCGCGCGCATGCTCAGCAACCCGGGCATCCTCAAGGTGCTCAAAGCCAACCTGCGCCCGGGGCTGGGCGAGCTGAAGAACTCGCTGTTCAAGCGCGGTTACCTGCAGCAGGTGCGCAAGTACTGCCCGAGCATCCAGCTCGGCGACCTGCAGCCGCACCCGGCCGGCGTGCGCGCCCAGGCGGTATCGGACGATGGCCGGCTGATCGACGACTTCCTGTTCCGCCACAGCCGGCGCAGCCTGCATGTGTGCAACGCGCCTTCACCCGCAGCCACTTCGGCGCTGCCGATCGGTGCCCATATCGTCGCCCAGCTTGGCCAGCAGCTACGCGAGCTACCGGTGTTTACCAAGACCAAAGTCGCCGTTGCCGAGGCTTAAGCCTGACTCCAAACGCACCAAGCTGGGGCGCAAACGGCCCCAGTAACAACCGAGCGGCAGCCAAAGTAGCTGCCCGCCTCTACCCGGACATGCCGTCGCCCAGACGCCAGCCGGGTATCGCGCAACAGGATGCGCGGCGCCCTAACACCAACAGTGGCGAACCCTTCCAGTCATTCATTGCCTTGTGTGCACCCGCCTTTTACCTGGCGCGGTCAACCTTTGCCGTACGTTTCTGTTGGTGCCGAGCACCGCCAATAACGAGGATTAATCCATGATCAAGTCACTAGTTGCCCTTATCGGGCGCACCTTGAACCTGCTGCTGGGCGGTACCAGCCAGGTCAACACCCTGCAGTTCTTTCAGGTCGAGCAGGATTACTTTGCCGCCAAGCAGGCCGATCAGGCCGTGGCCCTGTTTACCGAGACCTACGGCAAGTCGCCGCGCTATGTCGACACCGTCCACCCCTGGACCCTGCTCAAGGGGCGCACCAGCACCGGTATGCCGGTCGAGTTGCCACTGACTGAAGTCCTGCGCCAGTCCCTGCGCAGCGCCGACCCGCAGCCCCGCGCCGTGCACCTGTCGCTGAGCATGGACATGTAAAAGCACACCGCAGCAACAAAAACGCCCGGCAATGCCGGGCGTTTTTGTATGCCTGAACCGTAGCCAGGATGAAATCCGGGCTACGGCCTGTAGATGGCGTAACTGATCAGGCCTGCAGATCTTTGAGGGTCAGATCCAGGCACAACCGGGCC
>NKIE01000312.1 GCA_002256055.1 Pseudomonas sp. PGPPP3
CTTCACCCGCTCAAACACCCGGCGCCGGCCAGGTACCACCTGAGTGATGCGGTACGGCCCGCTGCCCAGCGGCGGGGTGTAGGTGGTGGCCTTGAAGTCGCGGTGCTTCCAGTAATGCTGCGGCAGCACCGGCAGTTCGCCCAGGTGCAGAATCAACAGCGGGTTATTGGCCTGCTTGAACACAAAGCGGATGCGATGGCGACCGAGGATGTCGACCCGTTTAACATCCTGCAGGTTGGTGCGGTACTGCGGGTGACCTTGTTTGACCAGTAAACGGTAGGAGAAGGCAACGTCGTAAGCGGTGATCGGCATGCCGTCGTGAAACGTCGCTTCGGGGCGCAGATTGAATACCACCCAGCTGCGGTCTTCGCTGTACTCGACGGAGCGGGCAATCAGGCCGTAGCTAGAGGACGGCTCGTCACCGGACGGGTCGTATTGGCCGCTGCCGGCCATCAGTGGTTCGTTTAGTTCACTGATGCCGTATTGAGGGAAATTGGGCGTTGATGACGGGCTGCTGCCCTTGAAAGTATAAGGGTTTAGGGTGTCGAAAGTGCCGAAAGCCATGAGCCGAACACTACCGCCCTTGGGAGCGTCAGGGTTCACCCAGGCGAAATGGGTAAAGCTGGCGGGGTACTTGAGTTCACCGAATTGGGCATAGCCATGACTTTCGCGCAGGTTGGCGAAGGCACACATGCTCATGGTCAGACAGGTGAGCAACAGGAGGGCACGCATCAGGCGCAAAATCCGATCCATGGCAGGCTTTTCGGCTTCTTGAACCTTACAGTAACAGCTTGTATCGACAGGAAAAAGACTGGCTTTTAGAGTGGCCGTGCCATCATTTTGACTACAATGGGAGAAATCGCTCACGGGGTGTCACTTGGAAGAGCATTGCTACGGTGTACAGGCTTGGATTGACCGGCTGAATGATTCGGAGCTGCCGGCCTTGGCTGCGGTCGTCACCGATATGCAGCAACTGGCTGAAAGCGAGAACAGTTCGGTACAAGAGCTGGCGTCAGTGTTGCTGCGCGATGCGTCCCTGACCTCCAAGGTGCTGCGGGTGGCCAACAGCAGTTACTACAACCCGGCATGTGAGGATATTCGCACCATTTCCCGCGCTATCGTGCTGATCGGTTTTGAAAGTATTCGGCTGATCAGCTTGTCGGTCAGCCTTATCGATGGCCTGTTGAGCCGTGGTCCGCGTTACCAGCTGCCGGAGCTATTGGCGCGCTCCTTTCATGCTGCTGTGCAGGCGCGCAATATTGCCGGTTATGTGTTGAGCAAGCATCAGGAAGAAGTGTTCATCGCTGCTTTGCTGCACCACATCGGCGAGCTGGCGTTTTGGGGCTGTGGCGGTGCTCAGGCCGATGAACTGGATGATGCGTTGGCCGAGCCGGGTGTTGATCAAGCAGCCGCCGTGCGCAAGGTACTGGGCACCAGTTTTGAACAATTGACCCAAGGGCTGGTTAAGCAATGGAACCTTGGTCCTGTGGCCAGCCTGGCCCATATGCCCGCCAATCCCAAGAGTCCGGCAGCCTATGCCGTGCAATTGGGTATGCGCATCAGCGAAGTGGCGCTGGATGGTTGGGAGTCCCCGGAGATGGATGAACTTGTGCTGCAACTGGCCAAGTTCACCGGCATTACTGCGGAGGAAGCCTTGCAGCAGGTGCTGGCCAGTGCCGACGAAACGGTTAAGGTGGCCGCCACCTTCGGAGCCAGCAAGCTCTGTCAGTTGATTCCCAATACCGATCCCGAGCAGATAGCTTTTCAGCGTGAACAGCGCCGCGCGAGATTGTTGCAGCCCAACCTACAGGTCATGCAGCAAGCCCTGCAGGACCTTGGGCAGATGCTGTCGAGCCGCGCGGATGTGGGTTTGATCCTCGACACGCTACTCAAAGGTCTGCATCAAGGTGCCGGGTTAGAGCGGGCGATGCTCGCGGTACTGGCCGACGGGCAGAGCAAGTTCCGGGTCAAGCGCGCGGTGGGTGAGGGCACTCAGGCATGGGTCAGTGACTTTGAGTTGCCAGTAGGCGAGCGTAGCGAACAAACGGTGTTCAGTTATGTGCTACGGCATAAGGAAGCGCTGTGGATGGGCGTACCGGCCAGTTACAACCTTAATGATCTGGTTACGTCGGAGATGCGCAAGAGCTTGGGTCTGGGGATGTTCTTCGTTGCCCCCTTGCTGGCCGGCAAGCGCGAGATCGGTGTGCTCTATGCTGATGGCAGGCTTTCCGGGCGGGCCCTCAAGCATGAGCAGTTTGTGGCCTTCAAGCGCTTTGCCGAGCTGACGGGACGCTGTCTGGATGCCATCAGTCAGCGCAAATGATCAGGGTGCTTTCTTTACCGTCAGGGTCTGGCCGAGTTTTAGGGCGCTGGTGGCTTTCGGATTCCAGCGCTGCAGTTGCGCCACGTCGACCTTGAAGCGCTTGGCAATCAAGTACAGCGAATCGCCTTTCTGCACCTTGTAGTAGGTTACCGCCTCGCGGTCGCTAGGCTTGGTGGTGATGGTTTTGCTGTTCTTGCCGCTCAGGCTCTTGCTGGCCAGCACGGCGGCCTGATTTTTCGGCGCCTGCAGCAGCAGTTC
Source organism: Pseudomonas sp. PGPPP3 (assembly GCA_002256055.1). Taxonomy (GTDB): domain Bacteria; phylum Pseudomonadota; class Gammaproteobacteria; order Pseudomonadales; family Pseudomonadaceae; genus Aquipseudomonas. The sequence continues at coordinate 2,582 of NKIE01000312.1, forward strand.
CTGGCCCAGTTTCAGGTTGTTGTCGCGCAGCTGATTCCAGCTCTGCAAATCCTTAACCGCGACCTTCTGTTGTTTGGCAATCGACCACAGATTGTCGCCACTTTTCACTTTGTAGCGTTTGGCTGGCGCGCTGACGACTGGGCTGCTCTCCTTGTACAGCGGATTGCTGCTGGCGCTCTGAACCTGCGTGCTGAGACTGAGTACCTGACCGGTGCGCAATTTGTGGTGGCGCAGTTGGTTGAGGTCGGTGATGTCTTTGACTGACAAATTGTGGCGTTTGGCAATGCTGGCCAGGCTATCGCCTTTACGCACGGTGTACTGCTGCCACTGCACCTGCTTTTGCGGTTTCATCAACAGCAGGTTGGCGGCCAGGCGTTCGGCTTTTTCGCTGGGCACCAGAAGGTGTTGAGGGCCGTCAATGGTTACGCCTTTTTTGAACGCAGGATTGAGCTGAAACAGCTCGTCTTCATCGACCTCGGCCATTTCGGCGATGCTGGACCGGTCCAGCAGTTTAGGCACGTACTCCTGGGTTTCCTTGGGCAGCGGCAGGTTCCAGTAGTCGGTGGGTAGGCCCAGTTTCTGGTTGCGCTCAATGGCGCGGCTGACAGTACCTTCACCGGCGTTGTAAGCCGCCAGGGCCAGCAGCCAGTCGCCATTGAACATGTCGTGCAGGCGGGTCAGGTAGTTCATTGCCGCATTGGTCGAGGCCATGATGTCGCGGCGGCCGTCGTACCAGTTGGTCTGGCGCAGATTGAAGTTGCGACCGGTGGACGGGATGAACTGCCACAGCCCAGCCGCGTGGCTGCGCGAATAGGCCAGCGGGTTGTAGGAGCTTTCGATGATTGGCAACAGCGCCAGCTCCATCGGCATGTCGCGCTCGTCCAGGCGTTCGACTACAAAGTGCAGGTAAGGGCTGCTGCGCTTGCCGGCACTTTCGATCACCGCTGGGCGACTGGCGTACCACAGGCGCTGGCGCTCGATACGCGGGTTGACGCCGATTTCACCTTGTAACTGAAAGCCTTCGCGGATGCGCTCCCAGACATCATCAGGGCGCTGCGGTTGCGGCGCCGGTGTCCAATCAGCCGCGTGTTGCCGGGCAGCGTTGCGTGCGTTGTCAGCGTCGGCGTCAGTGTCGCGGGTGTCATGCACCTGGCAGCCGCCGAGGGTCATGGCAGCCACCAGAAGCAGCGGTCGCCAGTTGCGCACCAATGTCTCTAGCTCGGAGGTCTTGCGAGTCGATGAGGACATTAGTGGGGGAGGCATCCTGGCGAAAAGGTTGCGCGATTCTAGGAACCCCCCTTCGGGGGGTCAAGTTTTCAGCGGTTTGGGCTGATTTCAGGCGCGGCTCAGAAGCTGTTTTTCCAGCTGCGCAGGCTGGTGAAAACGGCCAGCGCATTAGTGTGCTGGCATTGATCATGGGCTTCGGCTTGTTGCTTGACCGCCGGTTCGTTGGCGCGTAGGAAAGGATTTGTCGCGTGCTCAAGCGCCAAGGTCGAAGGCAGGCTGATGTGGCCGGCGGCGCGCAGGGCAGTAACGCCGGCCAGGCGTTCGGCAATCGCCGTGTTATGCGGTTCGACCGCCTGGGCAAAGCGCAGGTTGCTCAGGGTGTATTCGTGGGTGCAGTAGATCAGGGTGTTGTCCGGCAGGGCGGCGAGGCGTTGCA
>NKIE01000313.1 GCA_002256055.1 Pseudomonas sp. PGPPP3
TGACCCTGCAGGCCGACTTCAAACTGAACGCCACCGGCACGCCGCTGGAGAATCACCTCGGCGAACTGTGGAACCTGTTTCGGTTTATCAACCCAGGTCTGTTGGGCAGTCAGGAGCGTTTTGCCGAACGCTTCAGCACGCCGATCGAGCGCGGCGAGCAGTCGGCGCGCAAGGCCCTCAAGGCTCTGATCCAGCCGTTTATCCTGCGCCGGTTGAAGAGTCAGGTGCTGGATGAACTGCCGCCGCGCACCGAGATCACTTACAAGGTGCCGCTCTCCGCGGAAGAGGCCCATTACTACGAGGCGCTACGCCAGCAGGCTGTGCAGTCGCTGATCAGCGCGCCGGCCGGGCAGAATCAGTCCTTGCAGGTGTTGGCGGAAATCACCCGGCTGCGGCGCTTCTGCTGTCACCCGAGCCTGGTGATGCCAGGCGCTGGGCTTGCCGGCAGCAAGTTAGCGGCCTTCGCCGAGATCGTCGCCGAGTTGCTGGAGAACAAGCACAAGGCTCTGGTGTTCAGCCAGTTCGTCGACCACCTGACGATTGTCCGTGGCTGGCTCGATGAGCAGGGTATTCACTATCAATACTTGGATGGCTCGACCTCGCCGAAAGAGCGCAAGGCGCGTATGGATGCCTTCCAGGCTGGCGTCGGGGAAATTTTCCTGATCAGCCTCAAGGCCGGCGGCACCGGTTTGAATCTGACGGCGGCGGATTACGTGATCCACCTCGATCCCTGGTGGAACCCGGCCGTGGAAGACCAGGCCAGCGACCGCGCGCACCGTATGGGCCAGTTGCGCCCGGTGACCATTTACCGGCTGGTCACCGAGCACACCATTGAGGAGCAGATCGTTGCCCTGCACAGCAAGAAGCGCGCCCTGGCGGACAGCCTGCTGGACGGTGGCGAGCTGAGCGCCAAGCTGGATGCCGATGCCCTGCTGAGTTTGCTGCGCGGCGATTATCAGGGCCTCGGCCTGTGATGGCCTTCAGCCCGGCCGTGGGCCGATCAATATTGCGCCACGGTCTGTGCGTGGGCTACTGTGCGGGAATAGCGCAACGAGACAGTCCCGTGGCATTCAGCAGTACCCTCCTGATGCGTCTGATCAAGGGCCACGCCCGCTGGCGTTGGCGCACTTGATCCCTCCCCGCCGACTCAGTGTCGGCCGTTTTGTGTTGCCTCTGCACTGCGTTTCATTGGCCTGCAGCCCGTCGCTTAAAGCGCGCGGCGCGAGACGCCCGGCAGTATCAGGGTTTTAAATTTAAGCGCAGTAGAAGCAAAGGGTTGAGCAAGAAATGCTGCTAATGATCGATAACTACGACTCCTTCACCTACAACGTCGTGCAGTACCTGGCCGAGCTGGGCGCCGACGTTAACGTCATCCGGAATGACGAACTGACCGTGGCCGAGATCGAGGCGCTGAATCCCGAGCGCATCGTGGTGTCACCCGGCCCCTGCACGCCAACCGAAGCCGGCGTGTCGCTGGCGGTGATCGCGCACTTTGCCGGCAAGCTGCCGATTCTGGGTGTGTGCCTGGGCCATCAGAGCATTGGCCAGGCCTTTGGCGGTGACGTGGTGCGTGCGCGGCAGGTGATGCACGGTAAGACCAGCCCAGTATTCCATCACGACTTGGGCGTGTTTGCCGGTCTGAACAACCCGCTGACTGTGACCCGTTACCACTCGCTGGTGGTCAAGCGCGAAACCCTGCCGGAGTGCCTGGAAATCACCGCCTGGACCCAGCTGGATGACGGCGCGGTCGACGAAATCATGGGCCTGCGCCACAAGACCCTGAACATCGAAGGCGTGCAGTTCCACCCCGAGTCGATCCTGACCGAACAGGGCCATGAGCTGTTTGCCAACTTCCTCAAGCAGACTGGAGGCGTGCGGGCATGAATATCAAAGAAGCCCTCAATCGGGTGGTGGCCCAGCTCGACCTGTCCACCGAGGAAATGCAGGATGTGATGCGCGAAATCATGACCGGCCAGTGCAGCGAGGCGCAGATCGGCGCCTTTCTGATAGGCATGCGCATGAAGAGCGAGACCATCGATGAGATCGTCGGCGCCGTGTCGGTGATGCGTGAACTGGCTAGCCAGGTCGAGTTGCCGAGCCTCAAGCACGTGGTCGACGTAGTCGGTACCGGCGGCGATGGTGCCAATATCTTCAACGTCTCCACTGCGGCGGCTTTCGTGGTGGCTGCGGCGGGCGGCAAGGTGGCCAAGCACGGCAACCGCGCGGTGTCCGGTAAAAGCGGCAGTGCCGATTTGCTCGAAGCCGCCGGCATTTACCTGGAATTGACCCCGGTGCAGGTGGCGCGTTGCATCGACACCGTCGGTGTCGGGTTTATGTTCGCCCAGGTGCACCACAAGGCCATGAAATACGCTGCTGCCCCACGCCGCGAGCTGGGTTTGCGCACCATCTTCAACATGCTCGGCCCACTGACCAATCCGGCTGGCGTGCGCCATCAGGTCGTTGGCGTATTCAGCCAGGCCCTTTGCCGGCCGCTGGCCGAGGTGCTTAAGCGCCTGGGCAGCGAGCACATCCTAGTGGTGCATTCCCGTGATGGCCTGGACGAATTCAGTCTGGCCGCGCCGACCCATGTGGCCGAACTGAAGGATGGCGTGATCAGCGAGTATGACGTCAGCCCCGAGGACTTCGGCCTGCACAGCCAGACCCTGATGGGACTGGAGGTGGACGGTCCACAAGCGTCGCTGGAATTGATCCGCGATGCCCTGGGGCGGCGCAAAACCGAAGCCGGCAAGAAGGCCGGTGATCTGATTGTGTTAAATGCTGGCGCCGCGCTGTATGCCGCCGACCTGGCCACCAGCCTGGTTGAGGGCGTACGCCTGGCCCATGACGCGCTGCATACTGGCTTAGCGCGCGAGAAAATGGACGAGCTGGCGTCCTTTACCGCGGTATTTCGCGAGGAGAATCAAGCGTGAGCCTGCCAACCATTCTGGAAAACATCATCGCCCGCAAATACGCGGAAGTGACCGAGCGCAGTGCGCGGGTCAGCCTCACTGAACTGGAGCGCGCAGCGCGTACCGCCGATGCCCCGCGCGGCTTTGCCAAGGCAATGTTGGCGCAGGCGGCGCGCAAAGAAGCCGCGGTGATTGCCGAGATCAAGAAGGCCTCGCCGAGCAAGGGGGTGATTCGCGAGGATTTTGACCCGGCAGCCATCGCCGTCAGTTATGCCCAGGGCGGCGCTACCTGCCTGTCGGTGCTCACCGCTGTGGACTTCTTCCAAGGGGCTGATGCCTATCTACAGCAAGCCCGTGCGGCTTGCGTTTTACCGGTGATCCGCAAGGACTTCATGGTTGATCCTTACCAGATCGTCGAGTCCCGTGCTCTGGGTGCCGACTGCGTGCTGCTGATCGTCTCGGCCCTCGATGATGGACAGATGGCCGAGTTGGCCAGCGTGGCTAAGGACTTCAACCTCGATGTGCTGGTTGAAGTGCACGACAGTGCCGAGTTGGAGCGCGCCCTGAAGACCTTGGATACCCCGCTGGTGGGGATCAATAACCGTAACCTGCACACCTTCGAGGTGAGCCTGGATACCACTCTGGATCTGTTGCCGCAGGTGCCGCGCGATCGCCTGCTGGTCACCGAGAGTGGCATCATCAACCGTGCCGACGTGGAGTTGATGCAAATCAGCGAGGTCTACGGCTTTCTGGTGGGAGAGGCTTTTATGCGTGCAGAGGATCCGGGCGTGGAGTTGCAGCGCTTGTTTTTCCCGAACAGTGCACCGCCGGTGCTGGGCGCTGACCCGGACTGATGAACGCGGAGTTAAAAAAACCGGCCTAGGCCGGTTTTTTTTGTGGTCGCTTTCAGCGTGTGCCGAATACCACCATGGTCTTGCCTTTGACGTTGACCAGGCCCTGTTCTTCCAGGGCCTTGAGTACGCGGCCGACCATCTCGCGGGAACAGCCGACAATGCGGCCGATTTCCTGGCGGGTGATTTTGATCTGCATGCCATCCGGGTGGGTCATGGCATCCGGCTGTTTGCACAGGTCCAGTAGGGTGCGGGCCACGCGGCCGGTGACGTCGAGGAAGGCCAGGTCGCCGACCTTGCGCGTGGTGTTGCGCAGGCGCTCGGCCATCTGGCTGCCGAGGGCGAAGAGAATATCCGGGTCTTGCAGGGTCAGTTCGCGGAACTTGGCGTAGCTCAGTTCGGCCACTTCGCATTCGGTCTTGGCACGTACCCAGGCGCTGCGCGCTTTCTCTACACCTTC
>NKIE01000314.1 GCA_002256055.1 Pseudomonas sp. PGPPP3
GGTCCATGCGCATGTCCAGCGGACCATCATGCATAAAGCTGAAACCGCGCTCCGGGTCATCCAGTTGCGGCGACGACACGCCCAGGTCCAGCAGCACGCCGCTGACCTTGCCGGCGAGGCCACGCACCTGCAGCTCATCACCCAATTCGGCAAAACTGCGCTGCACAATGACAAAGCGGCCGTCTTCGGCCGCCAGTGCTTGCCCTGTGGCTATCGCCAGTGGGTCTTTATCGAAGCCAAGCAGATGCCCATCAGCACCCAGCTGTTCAAGGATCAGCCGGCTATGGCCACCGCGCCCGAAGGTGCCGTCCAGATAGCAGCCGTCAGCGCGCACGGCGAGAGCCTCAACGGCTTCATCGAGCAGTACGGTGATATGGCGAAAGCTATTGGTCATGGTCACAGGATCAAGTCACGCAATTCATCCGGCAGAGCGCCAGGTCGTTTAATGGCCGCCAGGTCCGCGTCAGCAACCGCATTCCAGGCGTCTTCGTCCCACAACTGGAACTTGTTCAGTTGCCCTACCAGCATCGCGCGCTTGTCCAAGCCGGCGTACTCGCGCAGACGTGGAGGCACCAGGAAACGGCCACTGCCGTCCAGCTCCAGATCGACAGCATTGCCAATCAGCAGACGTTGCAAGCGGCGGTTTTCTTCACGCAGGGAGGGCAGTTCACGCAATTTGGCTTCGATCAGCTCCCACTCGGGCAGCGGATACACGCACAGGCAGGAGTCGACAGCATCAATGGTGACGATGAGCTGGCCGGCGCAACGCGAAATCAGCTCGTCACGATACCGACTCGGCATCGCGAGGCGCCCTTTGGCGTCGAGACTGATGGCGTTAGCTCCGCGAAACAAGGCTGCGCTCCCCCATTATTATTAGCTATCCATGCCCAAAAAACCCACTTCATGCCACTTCTTACCACTCGGGCACACTATAGGAATGCACGCCCCCCACCGTCAAGGCGCACGAACAGGGAAAAATCCTTATGGGACGGAGATTTAGCGCAAAAAAAAGGGGGTAAAACGGGGTATTGAACAGGCACTTTCAAGACAAAAACGAACCCATACAGAAGGCTGCCCTTCGAACTTAAAGTGCTTTATCAAGAGTAAGATTTTTTTGATCTTAGAAAGGAGGGTTTGCAGCAGTTGCGCGGGAGAAAAAAGGTGGAGAGTCGATCTGTAAGCCGGGTTCTGTCGAGGACAGTCATTCCTCTACGGCGTACATCACTGCACGCCTTTAGCAACATACCCGATTCCAGAGCGGGCCACGCCAATGGAACCCTATAAGGTCTAGCAACCCACGAACTGTTACCAGTCGCGCGGTGCGCTCTTACCGCACCTTTTCACCCTTACCGGCGCTTGCGCGCTTAGGCGGTTATTTTCTGTGGCACTTTCCGTAGGCTCACGCCTCCCAGGCGTTACCTGGCACTCCGCCCTATGGAGCCCGGACTTTCCTCCCCCCCGCACTGTAAACAGCACGAGGCAGCGACTGTCCAATCGACTCTCCACCGCCAAGGGTAACGGCAGGCGCCACTAAGAACAAGCTCAAGCGTCTTTCTGGCGCTCTAACGCAGCCTGGTACAGGAGATTCTTGCGCACCCCGGTGATCTCGGCAGCCAGGGCCGCCGCACGCTTGAGCGGCATCTCTTTGAGCAGCAAATCCAACACCCGCTGCGCCTCGACACTCAAGGCATCCTCGCCCTCCGGCGCCTGCCAGCCCGCCACCAGCACCACACATTCGCCACGCTGCTGATTGCTGTCGGCCGCCACCCAGGCCGCCAATTCGGCCAACGGCAAGCCCTTGAGGGTTTCAAAGGTTTTGGTCAGCTCCCGCGCCAGCAAGGCCGGGCGCTCGTCACCGAACACGGCCTGCATGTCTTCCAGGCATTCGAGAATGCGATGCGGCGCCTCATAGAAGATCAGCGTGCGCGGCTCTTCCTTGACCGCCTCCAGCCGCGCACGCCGCCCAGCAGTCTTGGCCGGTAGAAAACCTTCGAAAATGAAGCGATCCGACGGCAAGCCAGCAGCCGACAAGGCCGCGATCAACGCGCTCGGCCCCGGCACCGGCACCACCTTGACCCCCGCAGCGCGCGCATTGCGCACCAAGTGGTAACCCGGATCGGAAATCAGCGGCGTACCAGCATCGGAAATCAAGGCCACATCGCCACCCGCCTGCAAGCGGGCGATAAAATGACTGCCCTGCTCGCGCTCGTTGTGTTCGTGGCAAGCCGCCAACGGCGTATTAATACCGAAATGCTGCATCAATCGCGCGGAGTGACGGGTATCTTCCGCAGCAATCAGCGCCACCTCACGCAGGATGCGCAAAGCCCTGGCACTGATGTCATCCAGATTACCGATCGGCGTGGCGACCACATAAAGCGTACCCATAGCCGGGCTCAGAACACTGGAAAGGGTCACCGCACACACCTCTGGAAACAGCTAAAACGCGCATTGTAGCCCGATTCACGCCAGCAACATCGCGCCGCAGCCGGGGCTTGGGTACAATTCGTCCTCTTTAGTATCCAGTACCAGGAACGTTTAGATGACTGCCTGCTTGCGTACGCTCCCCCTGCTTGCCCTGACTGCCCTGCTGGCTGCTTGCACCAGCGCCCCCACCGCGACCCTGGGCGAACTGCCGCGCACGCCGCAAGCCAGCATCGAAGAACTCCTGCAGCAGGCCAATAGCAGCCACCCACAAGAGGCAGCGAGCCTGCGTCTTGCCGCCGCTGACCAGGCCCACAAGCTGAATGACAACGGCCAGGCCGCACGCATTCTTGAACACGTCCAACTCGACAGCCTGCTGCCCGCCCAGCAGATCTTCGCCAGCACCCTGCAAGCGGAACTGGCCCTGGCTCGCAACAAGCCCAAGACCGCACTCAAGGCCCTTAGCCATCCCAGCCTAGAGCGCTTGGCCGAGCTGCCGATCGAACAGCAAGTCCGCACTCAACTGGCCCGTGCTAACGCACTGGCCGCTAGCGGTCAGACCCTGCCGGCCGCACGCGAGCGGATATTCATTGCCCCCCTGCTCAGCGGCGCAACCGCCAACGCCAACCACCAGGCCATCTGGGCCCTGCTCGACAGCCTGCCGATCAACCAACTGCAAGGTGGCGGCGACCCGGACCTGGTCGGCTGGCTGGAACTGGCCCGCGCCGCCAAAAGCAACGGCACACCAGAACAGCAGCAGGCTGCAATTGACGCTTGGCGTGAGAAAAATTCGCAGCATCCCGCGGCGCAAAACCCACCTGAACGACTGAACCAGCTCAAGCAACTTGCCAACCAGCCGATCAGCCAGATCGCCCTGCTGCTACCACAAGACGGCCCGCTCGCGGCCGTAGCCCAAGCCTTGCGCGACGGTTTCATGGCCAGCTACTACCAGGCTCAGCAAAGCGGCCAGGTCGCACCGACCATCGAACTGTATGACAGCAACAAGATCACCTCCATGGATGATTTCTACCGCCAGGCCCAAGCTGCCGGCGTGCAACTGGTGGTCGGCCCGCTGGAAAAACCACTGGTCAAGCAATTGAATGATCGCAGCCAACTGCCCATCACCACCTTGGCGCTGAACTACAGCGAAGGCAGCAAACCAGGTCCAGCCGAGCTGTTCCAATTTGGCCTAGCAGCCGAGGATGAAGCCCGCTCGGTTGCCCGCCGCGCCTGGGACGACGGCATGCGCCGCGCCGTGGCGCTGGTGCCCCGCGGTGAATGGGGCGACCGCGTACTCGCCGCTTTCCGCCAAAGCTGGGAAGCTGACGGCGGCACACTGATCGCCGCCGAGCACGTCGATCAACCCGTACAACTGGCCCAGCAAATTGCCGACCTGTTCCAGCTGCGCCAAAGCGAGGCCCGCGCCAAACGCCTGCGTAACACCCTGGGCACTGACGTTGCCGCCCTGCCGGCACGCCGCCAGGACGTGGACTTCATTTTCCTGGCTGCCACACCGCAACAAGCCCAACAAATCAAGCCAACCCTGGCCTTTCAGTACGCGGGCGACGTACCGGTGTACTCCACCTCTCACTTATTCTCTGGCAGCAATGGCCAGCCACAGCCCGCCGATCTCAACGGCATCCGCTTCTGCGAAACACCCTGGCTGCTGGACAGCAGCGATGCCCTGCACCAGCAGGTTGTTGCTCAATGGCCGCAAGCTACAGGCAGCCTAGGCCGCCTGTATGCCATGGGCATGGACG
>NKIE01000315.1 GCA_002256055.1 Pseudomonas sp. PGPPP3
CTGCCACCTGCATCACTACGGCAAGGCCTTCAAGGCCGGGCGCAAGGTCGGCCACGCCACCCTGCGCAGCGTCGACCGCGCCACCCTCGACCGGCAGATCACGGCCGTCGAATCGCTGATCGACCAGGCCTAGGCCTGCCGCTGCCCCGACCGCCTTTCGGTACGGGGCAGGGTCAAACCGCGGTGGAACTGTCCGCCGCTGCTTGAGTCACAGCTGTCTCCCCTGGCTGCCGGATGTTGCCATGCGCGCCTTACTGCTCTTCGTTGTCTTGCTCCTGAGTGCCACGGCCCGAGCTGAACTGGCGGAAACCGACTGGCTACAACTGCTGCCGGCGAGCGATCGCCAGGCCCTGGAAAACATGCCGGAAATCAGCCACGACACGGCGGAAGGCGAGGGCGTGTTTACCAACAAGGGCGGCTTGAAACAGGCCGACAAGCAGCTGCCTGCGGTGATGTATTCGAGCAAGACCGTCGCCACCATGGACGGCAAGAAGATCCGCATCGGCGGTTATCCGGTGCCGCTGGAAAGCGATGCCAAGGGGCGCAGCACGCTGATCTTCCTGGTGCCGTATCCGGGCGCCTATCAGCTGATCCTTGTGCGCTACCCCAAGGGCATTGCCCTCGAGGACATCTACGCGCCGATCTGGGTCAGTGGTGCGCTCAAGGTTGAGGCGGTCAGCAATGATCTCGCCGATGCTGCCTACGCCCTGGATGCCAGCGCGGTAAGACTGGTCGAAGAAAGCGATCTGTAGCGATCGTTCCTAGAGCGGCTCGCAGCTCAGGCGCAGGTCCAGGCTGTGGCTGGCGCCGGGAGCCAGGTGCACGCAGTCGTCCCAGACATTGGCAGTTTCGATGCAGAGCATGCGCTGCCAGGCGTCGTCGGCGAAGTCGCTCAGACGCAGGGCCTTGTCCACCCACGGGTTCCACAGCACCGCCGAGGCCGAGCCTTGGCTGTGCAGGTTGATCCGGCGTTGCCAGCCGTGATCGACCAGGCTCAGGTGCGCCGGTAGGCCCAGGTAGATGCGGTCGGTCTCGCCGGCAAAGCCCAGGGCGCCGGCTTGTTGGCGTTCTTGCCAGTCGTCGAGGGTTTCGATGTAGCGGCAACTGGCCAGGCCTTCGACCTCGACCTGACGGATGTCGCTGACGGCGAAGTAGCTGTGCAGAGCCTGGCTGAGGGTCAACGGCTGGGTACCGTGGTTGTGGCTGAGCAAGCGAATATGCAGCTGCTGGTCGAGGCGAATCTGCAGGCTGACCGCAAGCGTCGCCGGCCAGGCAGGGTGCTGGCTATCCGGGCTTGGGCCGCTGAAGTTGAGGCTGATGCCGTCGGCATCCTGCTGGCTATCGATCAGCTGCCAGTCGAGGCTGCGCACGCCGCCATGAAAGGCCGCGCTATCGAGGTCCGGTGCTAGGGTCTGGACCGCTGGCGGGTTGCGCTTGAGGTCGCCGAACCACGGCCAGCAGATCGGCACGCCACCGCGCACGCCCTGGCCGCGGCGGTAGGCGGCCTGTTCGCTGAGCCAGATCAACGGCGGTTGTCCGTCACGGCCATAGCGTAGGATCTGCGCCCCTTGCTGGCTGATCAGCAGTTCGCCGTCGCCGTGACGCACGCGCCAGCAGGCGAGTTCGCCCAGTTGTAGGGTTTCAATCGATGGCGTAGGGGCTAAGGTAGGCATTAAGGCGTTCCTGAATCGGTTGCCGGCTATTTGACCGCAGTCGCGGGCAAACACCAAGGTGCACGCATGCCCACAAACTGACGGATTGGAGTATTGCCATGAGCCCTGTTGCCACGCCAATAACCCCTTGGCGCAGTCAGAGTGTACTGATTGCCTTGGGCAGCTGTGTCGGCTTGGCCCTGCACCTGTTGCTGCGCTTTGCCTGGACGCCGGCCGGTGGCTGGTTGGGTCAGCCGTGGCCGCTGTGGCCGCTGTTTGCCGTGCTACTGGCCGGCGGTCTGCCGCTACTGTTGGTGATTGGCCGGCGTCTGCTGCAGCGTGAATTGAGTGCCGACCTGTTGGCCGCCGTCGCCATTGTCACCGGCGTGTGGTTGCAGGAATACCTGGCCGCCAGCCTGGTGGTGTTGATGTTGGCCGGCGGCCAGGCGCTGGAGGCCTATGCCGTACGCAGTGCGTCCTTTGCCCTGCAGGCCCTGGCGTCGCGCTTGCCAGCCCTGGCCCATTGCCGCCGCAACGGTGAGTGGCAGGATTTGCCCCTGGCCGAACTGCAGGTAGGTGATGAGCTGCGCGTGCTGCCCCACGAGGCTTGTCCGGTGGATGGCGTGGTGCTCGAAGGGCGCTCGAGCATGGACGAGTCCTACCTGACCGGCGAACCCTATGTGTTGCCTAAGGCACCGGGCTCGGCGGTGCTGTCGGGGGCGATCAACGGCGATGGCGCACTGATTGTGCGGGCCGAGCAGCGCGCCGTGGACTCGCGCTACGCCAAGATCATGCAGGTGATGCGCAACGCCGAGCAGCGTCGACCCAGGTTGCGCCGTCTCGGCGACCAACTGGGCGCGTTGTACACGCCGCTGGCCCTGCTGATTGCCGGTCTGGCCTGGTGGCTCAGCGGTGATGCCCTGCGCTTTCTCGCGGTGCTGGTGGTGGCCACGCCCTGTCCGCTGTTGATCGGCATTCCGGTCAGCATTATCAGCTCGGTGTCGTTGGCCGCGCGCCGCGGCATCATCATCAAGGACCCGGCCGTACTGGAGCAGATCGACACCTGCGAGGTGGCGATCTTCGACAAAACCGGCACCCTGACCTGTGGTCAGCCGAGTTTGAGCGAGGTACTGCCGGCCCCAGGCTTTACCCAGGCGCAGGTGTTGCAGGCGCTGGCCAGCCTGGAGCGTTATTCGCGCCACCCGTTGGCGGCGGCCACGCAACAGGCGGCGCAGGCCCAGGGCTTGCCGTTGCTGGAAGCCAGTGCGGTCAGCGAGCGGCCTGGCGAGGGCCTGCGCGGGGAGATCGACGGCCATCAGGTACAGGTCACCAGCCGCAAGAAACTGCTGGCCCAGTTACCGGGCGCCAGCGCTCAGCTGCCACCGCAGGCGGGTGGGTTGGAGTGCGTGGTGCTGTTGGCGGGGGACTATGCCGGGGTCTGCCGGTTTCGCGATGAGCCGCGCCCTGAAGGCCAGTCATTTATCCGCCACCTGATGCCCCTGCACGGTTTTCGGCGGGTGTTGCTGGTGTCTGGTGACCGCGAGAGCGAAGTGCGCTACTTGGCGGACAAGGTCGGCATCAAGGAAATCTATGCCAGTCAGAGCCCGGAGCAGAAGCTGGCGCTGGTACGCACGGAAACCGGGCGGGCCAATACGGTGTTTATGGGCGATGGTATCAATGATGCGCCGGCCCTGACGGCCGCCACTGTCGGCATTGCCTTTGGTCAGGCCAGCGATGTGACCGCCGAAGCGGCCGGTGCGGTGATCCTCGACAGCTCGCTGCAGAAGGTCGATGAACTGCTGCATATCGGCCGACGCATGCGCCGTATCGCCCTGCAGAGTGCGGTCGGCGGCATGCTGTTGAGCGTGCTGGGCATGCTCCTGGCGGCGGCCGGTTATCTGCCGCCGGTGGCCGGAGCCCTGGCCCAGGAGGCGATAGACGTGCTGGCCGTGCTCAATGCCCTGCGCGCCGCGTTGCCGCCCAAAGCCCTCAGCGACTGCTAGCCGCGGCGCGGCGGTACCGGTCGGGTGCGGCCGCTGCCATCGATGGCGACGAACACCAGCACGGCCTCGGTGACCTTGCGCCAGTCGCCGGACAGCGGGTCGTCGCTCCACACCTCAATCATCATCTGGATCGAGCTGCGGCCCACATCCAGTGCCTGGGTGTAGAACGACAGCTGGGCGCCCACAGCCACCGGCACCAGGAAGGCCATGCGGTCGATGGCCACAGTCGCCACCCGGCCACCGGCAATCTTGCTGGCCATGGCGGTGCCGGCGAGGTCCATCTGCGAGACCAGCCAACCGCCATAAATGTCGCCGAAACCATTGGTTTCTCGCGGCAATGCGGTGATTTGCAAGGCCAGGTCGCCCTGCGGAATAGGATCGTCTTGTTCGAGTTCGAGCATGCCTGGGGGCCTCTTGCCCCTAAATTCTTATTAAATGGCACGAATAAAGCTGAAACCAGCCGTTGAGTCAGCCAGCGCTTTTGCCGCCGCGCAGTATATCGGGGCTTACGCCGG
>NKIE01000316.1 GCA_002256055.1 Pseudomonas sp. PGPPP3
ATCCATTTGCCGTGACTGCACCCAAACCGGAATCTGCGGATGGGCTGCGCGAAACTCATCCAGCACGGATTGCAGGTAGGCATAGCTGCTGAAGAAGGCCAGGTAATTACCAGGTCGTTCAGCGAACTGGCGCGCCATCAGTGCGGCAATCGGGGCCAGCGAGAAGTCACGATGGGCGTAGCGGGTGGAGAGGTTGCTCACGGCCTGCACATGCAGCTGCTCAGCGCTGAAGGGCGACTCTACGTCGATCCAGGGCGTTTCTTCCGGCAGGCCCAGCAGGTCGGCGTAATAGTGCGCCGGGCTCAGGGTGGCGGAAAATAGTGTGCAGCTGTGGGCATCTTCGAAACGCGGCGCCAGAAACGGCGCTGGCACGATGTTGCGGATGCACAACGTCGACACTGACTGGCCGTTGTTTTCATCGCGACTGATATCAAACAGCGAGTGCGCGCCAAAAGCCTCGGCCAATCGGCAGAACAACATGGCATCCAAATAGAAGTGCAGCAGCTCGGCGGCATTGCCGGCCGGTTGCTCGCTCAGGTGGTCGGTGAGGGTGCTAACGGCTTTTTGCAGGGCCATGATGAACAGGTCTGGCGTGGTGGGATATACCTGATAGGCCACCTCCTGATCACGCTCCAACTGTCGCCAGTGCCGGCTGATGCGCTCCAGCGGTGCCTTCATGACGCTGGGTGCAATTCGCCGCACGGCTTCAAAACGCAGCTGATTGAGTTCGGCGGTGTACATGCTGCGGGCGCGTTCAATCAGGTTGTGGGCTTCGTCTACCAGCAGGGTGACACGCCATTCGTTGAGCAGGGTCAGGCCATACAGCAGGCCGCCCATGTCGAAGTAGTAGTTGTAATCACAGACCACCACATCCGCCCAACGGCACAGTTCCTGGCTCAGGTAGTAGGGGCAAATCTGATGAGCGAGGGCGACTTCCCGCACGCGCTCGTGGCTCAGCCATTGACCTTCGAGCGCCGCCTTGCGGGCTGCAGGTAGGCGATCATAAAAGCCCTTTGCCAGCGGACAGGAGTCGCCATGGCAGGCTTTGTCCGGGTGCTCACAGGCTTTGTCGCGGGCGACATGTTCCAGCACCCGCAGCGGCATGGCGTCTTCCTGGCTGCGCAGGGTGGCCAGGGCATCCAGGGCCAGGCGCCGCCCCGGTGTTTTGGCGGTGAGAAAGAACAATCGATCCAGTTCTTGCTCGGGAAAGGCCTTGAGCTGCGGAAAGAGAGTGCCGAGGGTTTTGCCAATGCCGGTGGTGGCCTGAGCCATCAGGCAGTGACCATCGCGCGCGGCGCGGTACACCGTGTTGGCCAACTGGCGCTGACCGCTGCGAAACTCGGCATGGGGAAAGCGCAGGCGTTTTAGGGCCTCATCCCGCTGGCGACGATGCTCGCGCTCGTACTCGGCCCAGCGGATATAGCGGCTGCATTGCAGCTCGAAGAACTCGCGCAGCTCATCTGCGCTGGCGGTCAGGTGAAAGGCTGTTTCATGCTGGGTGATGACGTTGAAGTAGACCACCGCCAGATTGATCTCCGGCATGTCGCGCTCACGGCAGAGTAGCCAGCCGTAAACCTTGGCCTGCGCCCAGTGCAGCAAGCGGTGGTTCTCGGGGATGCGGCTGATGTCGCCGCGGTGGGTCTTGATCTCTTCCAGCAGGTTTTCATCTGGGTCGTAACCGTCCGCCCGACCGCGCACCTGTAAGCCTTGGTATTCGCCACTCAAAGGCAGTTCGGCGTAATAGGTCGGGCCGCGTCGGCCCACTACGATGGCGTGGCCGGTCATGCCTTCCTGGGCGGTGGGCGAGGGGGTGAAGCGCAAATCCAGGTCGCCGACCTTGGCGGTGAACTCGCACAGCGCGCGGACGGCGACTTGATAGTTCACGCGTCTGCCCATTGCACGTAACAGACATCCACCGGCATGCCATGCTCGGCGCAGAAGGCCAGCCAGCGGCGCTGGTTGTCCTGCAGGCGGTCGCCGGGGCCTTTGACCTCAATCATTCGGTAGCGCTGCTCGGCCGGCCAGAACTGGATCAAGTCAGGCATGCCGGCGCAGTTGGCTTTGATGTCCAGCAGCAGGCGCTTAAACCAGGCCCGCAGATGCGCGGCTGGCAGGCAATCGAGTGCTTGCTCCAGCAAGGCCTGATCAAGCGCGCCCCAAAACACGAACGGCGATTGAATGCCGAACTTGTCCGCGTAGCGTTGTCGTATCACCTGTTTGTAAGCATCCGAGTCGAGGTGCGCCAGGCAGGCGGCAAACAGCTCGGCGCGCCGTGGATAAAAGTCAGCGCTGAACAGGTCGACCGGGCCGGTGTGGAAGGGGTGGAAGAAGGCTCCTGGTAGCGGGGCGAAGATCGCCTCCCAACACAGCAGGCCGAACAGGCTGCAGATCAGGCTGTTCTCGACGTAGTGCACCGGCCCTTCAGGCTCGCTCAGATGGGCTTTGACAGCGAGCTCGACGCTGCACGCGTCGGGCCTCGGCAGGCACAGATCGAGTCGGGTTGGCGCGATGGCCTTGGCTTTGCCTGGCTGCGGTTGCCCCAGTTGACGCGCCAGACGCACCAGGGCGCGCTCGACGGCTTGCGCTTCGGCATCGCTTTCGGGCGCTTCTGCCGCTTGGCTGGCCAGTATGTAGGCCTGCTCATGCTGCCCCAGGCGTTCCAGCACCCGGATCTGCCGCAGGCGGGCACCGACATAACGGCAGTCGGCATAAAAGCTCAACGCACCCTGTAGATCGGCCTCGCGCTCCAGTTGCTGGCCCATGCGGAACAGCAGTTTGTGGCGGCGCGCGGCCAGGAACGGCGTGTCGCAGACCAAGGCGCCGATCTGCTGCAGAACACTGCTGATTGGCGCGCCGGCCTCGAACTGCTCACGGCTGCGTTGCAGCTGCAGGTAGCAGTCCACATCGGTGCGGTGGCGAAAGGCTCGCGAGTCAGCGGTCAGCGCCACAGGCTCGTAGCGAAAAATACCCAGCTCGGTGAGGACGAACTCCGACCAGTCCTGATGCAGGTTGCCGAAGAACATCAGGCGCAGGCGTTCACACAGCGCATCAATGGTCAGGCTCAGAATCTGTTCATCAGCCGCAGGGCACCATGCGGCGAAGGGGCGAGGTTCGGTGTGGGTCTCGCTGAGCTGCTCCAGCAGTTCGCTTTTCTTCAGCGCTTTCTGCTTGGGGTTGCTAGCCAGGTGTTCGAGCACTTCATCCTTGCGCAGCAGGTTGAACAGCTCGTCCAGCGTCAACTCGGCGTCATGCTGAATCCAGCCAGCGTCGAGCAATGCTTTTGCTGCCTGGCGGGTGCAACCGATCTCGGCGTAGTCCAGCTTGCTGAGGCGAAAGTGCGAGCCCTTGCGCATGATCATCCGCACCAGCAGTGCCTGGGCTGCCGTTTCCATGGCCCAGAACTGCAGCAATAACCCGTGCTCTGATTCACTCAACAAATCGCCAGAGCGCTCCTGCAGCCAGGTGAGGGCCTGCTGGAAATTCGACAGGTAATAGAAGCGCGCATCAAGCGGCGACTGCATGAGTGTGTCAGGGGCTGTTTGCATGGTTCAGGTATCAGCGCCTCGCCGGGCGGGCAATGCAACATGGACGGGGAGAGCGGCAGGATTGTTGGCGGAGATTATGCCGCCTTTCAGCGCCGTGAATTGACCGAGCGGAGTTTAGCTTGTACTGTTTATCTATACAGTATTATTCTGCAGGCATCCCCCTAATGGCCACCGCAACCATCCTCGGCCCCGTGGGCAGCTCCGTTATTGAGCTGCCCTTTTTTTCCTCCCGCGTTCCTGCCGGCTTTCCGAGCCCGGCGCAGGATCATCTGGAACAAAAACTTTCCCTAGATCAACTGCTGGATGTCGATGCGCCACACACCTTCCTGGTGCGGGCCGATGGCGAGAGCATGGTGGGCATCGGTATTTTTGATGGCGACGTGATGGTGGTCAACCGGGCCATGACGTCTGGCGGCGCGCCGGAGTCGACTGGCTTCGACCGGTACTTCTTCAACTCGATCGTCATCGCCTCGTCATCCGTGCTGCTGGCGCTGGTGATCGGCACGCTCGCCGCCTTTGGCTTCTCGCGCTATCCGCTGAAGGGCAATGACACCTACCTGTTCATCATCCTGACCACCCGCATGCTGCCGGCCATCGTGGTCATCATTCCGGTGATCCTGATGTT
>NKIE01000317.1:0-1797 GCA_002256055.1 Pseudomonas sp. PGPPP3
GAGCCACCGATGCACGAGACCCTGATACTTGAGTCCACACAAAACGCCGACGCTTGCGTCATCTGGCTACACGGCCTGGGCGCGGACCGTTACGATTTCCTGCCGGTGGCCGAAGCCCTACAGCAAGTGCTGCACAGCACCCGCTTCGTTCTGCCCCAGGCACCAACCCGCGCAGTGACCATTAATGGTGGCTACGCCATGCCCAGTTGGTACGACATCCTGGCCATGAGCCCGGCGCGAGCAATCAACCGTGAACAACTGGAGGCCTCGGCCCAACAGGTGATCGACCTGATTGAGGCGCAGCGCGACAGCGGCATCGACCCGGCGCGAATCATCCTTGCAGGTTTTTCCCAGGGCGGCGCCGTGGTTCTGCACACCGCATTCCTGCGCTGGCACGGCCCTTTGGGTGGCGTCCTGGCACTGTCCACCTACGCGCCCACGTTCAACCACGAGGTGCAGTTGCCCGCCAGCCAACAGCACATACCGGTGTTCTGCCTACACGGCCGCAACGATGACGTGGTACTGCCCGCCATGGGCCGCGCCGCCCACGATTACCTGCAGGCCCAAGGCGTGCCAGTAGCCTGGAAGGACTACCCGATGAGCCATGAAGTGCTCAATGAAGAGATCCGCGATATTGCCCTCTGGCTGAACGCAACCCTGGCCTGATTGAGCGTCGGCGAAGCCAGCAAAAGACAAATGTGACTCATCAGTCCTTTAGCGACCATTGGTCTGATGAATCAGACCAATGGATTGCCACACGAATGAAGCGGGAATAGTGTTGCCAGCGGCATATGCCAAAAGAACAGGGAGTTTTCGCTATGCCCGCCATGGTTGACCACCGGCAGCGTGCTTTCTGGCGATGAAAACCAGCCAGCGGCAGGCCGACCTGCAGCAAGTCATGAACCTGCGACTGTTCCAGAACGTCGCCGCTAGCAACATTTGCCAGTTGCTCAAGGACTTTCGTGCCTGTGAAATGGAGGCAGGCGAAATTCTCCTGTCACCCTTCAAGCGCAACCAGTACCTGTACCTACTGCTGGAAGGCCAACTGAAGGTCTACCTCGGCTCCCTCGACAATCAAGCAGCAAGCACCCTCGAAGTGGGCGAATGCGCTGGCGAAGTCAGTTTCATCGATAACCAGCCGCCATCAGCCTATGTGGTGGCCACCACGGCCTCGGTGGTTCTGCGCCTGCACCGCAAGGCCCTGCACACCCTCTTCAGCCAATCACCACAATTGATGCAGAACTTGCTGGAATTACTCTGCCAGCGCGTACGGCAAAGTAACCAGGGCATCCTCGACAGCGAGCAGCACGCCAACATCGACACCCTGACTGGCTGCTTCAACCGCCGCTGGCTGGAGCATGTGTATCAGCGCGAAAGCACTCGCTGCGCCTACAACGCACAACCTCTGTGCATGCTGATGCTGGATGTCGACCACTTCAAACCCTACAACGATCAGCACGGCCACTTGGCCGGCGACTATGCCCTCTGCCTGGTAGCGCACACGTTGCGCCAACAGCTGCGCCTCAAGGACAGCCTCGCGCGCTATGGTGGCGAAGAGTTCGTGATTTTGTTGCCCGGCATCGACGACCAGGAAGGCCGTAGTATTGGTCAACGCTTACGTGAAAGCCTTGAGCGGGTGCCGTCGTTCTACTCGCCCATTGGCATCCTACCCGGGGTCACGGTGTCCATCGGCCTGGCCCAGATGCAGTCACGAGACAGCCTGGAAAGCCTGATCGCCCGTGCCGACAAGGCCCTCTACCAAGCCAAACAGCAGGGCCGCAACTGCCTGTGCGGCTG
>NKIE01000317.1:1807-4160 GCA_002256055.1 Pseudomonas sp. PGPPP3
GCGGCTGAGTCTTTAGCCGCTTCATTAGTGGCCGTGCGAGCCCTTTGGCTTGCGATGAAACGACAACAAACCCTAGAGTGCCGGGCATAACAATAAGCCCGGACATTTATCATGCGTAAACGCCTACTCGCTCTGACTGCCGTGCCGGTGATTGGCCTGGCCGTGTTCTTCAGCCTCCCATCCCTGCTCGACCGCAAGATGAACAGCGTGGCCATTCCCGCGCCCTATCCGGCCAGCACCGCGGCCCAAGCCCTGCACAACAGCCTGTTTGTCGCCGACCTGCACGACGATCAGTTGCTCTGGCAGCGCGACTTGCTCAAGCCCGTCACCTATGGCCATTCCGATCTGCCGCGCCAGCTGCAGGCCCATGTTGCCTTGCAAGTATTTTCCACCGTGACCAAAACCCCACGCGGGCTCAACTACGAAAGCAACGGGGCCGACAGCGACAACATCACCCTGTTGGTGATGGCCCAGCGCTGGCCGCGCCGAACCTGGACCAGCCTGTTGCAACGCGCCCTGTACCAGAGCGAGAAACTGCAACAGGCGGTGGCAGACAGCAACGGCAAACTGCTGCTGATCCGCAGCAAAGGCGACCTGGAAAACTTTATCCTCCAACGGCCACAGCAGCCCGAGCGCATGGCCGCAATCCTGGCCACCGAAGGCCTGCATCCGCTGGAAGGCCAACTGGAGAACGTCGACCGCCTGTACGACGCCGGCTTTCGCATCACCGGCCTGACCCATTTCTTTGACAATGAAGTCGGTGGCTCGGCCCACGGCCTGGCCAAGGGCGGGCTCACTCCATTCGGCCAGCAGGTGCTGCAGCGCCTGGAGGCCAAGGGCATGCTGGTGGACCTGGCCCATGCTTCTCGGCCACTGATCGACGATGTACTGGCGCAGGCCAAACGGCCGTTGCTGGTTTCCCACACCGGCGTTGAGGGCACCTGCCCGGGCACCCGCAACCTCACCGATGCCCACCTGCAACGGATTGCCGCCACCGGGGGCGTAATCGGTATCGGCTACTGGGACACCGCCGTGTGCGCCACATCCGTGGCCGCCATCGTCAAAGCCATCCGCTACACCGCGGACAAAATCGGCGTCGAGCACGTCGCCCTCGGCTCTGACTTCAACGGCACGATAGAGGCGCCCTTCGATGTCACCGGCCTGCCACAACTGACCGAAGGCCTGCTCGCCGCGGGTTTCAATCAGCAGGAAATTGCCGCGATCATGGGCGGCAACGTGCTGCGACTGTTACTCGCCAACTTGCCCGATAGCGCGCCCAACACCCACCAATAAGGCGCAAACGCCGCCCCTAGCGGACTGGCGCGGCACTTCGCCGCGCCGGCATCTTGCTTTACACTGGCCCACGTTCTTTCCTTAACCAATTAATGAGATCACCGTGCTCAAAGCGCTCAAGAAATTCCTTGGCAAAGACGCCGGCGAGCAGCCCGCAGCGGCCCCAGCAGCACCCGTCACCGTCGCCACCCCGACCGCCCCACGCGAACCCGCGCGCCGCGAGGAACAACCTGTGGCCGCCGCGACTGTCAGCAACGAGACGGCTCAGCCCATCGCCGAGCCGGCCAAAGCCGCCAAACCGCGCCGCCAGCAGCCAGTAAAGGCTGTCGACACCTGGAAACTGGAAGACTTCGCCGTCGAGCCTGCCGAAGGCAAGACCCGCTTCCACGACTTCGCCCTGGCGCCATCCCTGATGCACGCCATCCACGACCTCGGCTTCCCCTACTGCACACCGATCCAGGCGCAAGTGCTGGGCTACACCCTGGCCGGCAAAGACGCCATCGGCCGCGCCCAAACCGGCACCGGCAAGACCGCGGCGTTCCTGATCTCGATCATCACCCAGTTGCTCAACACCCCAGCGCCGAAAGAGCGCTACATGGGCGAGCCACGAGCGTTGATTATCGCGCCGACCCGTGAGCTGGTGGTGCAGATCGCCAGCGACGCTGCCAACCTGACCAAGTACACCGGCCTCAACGTTATGCAGTTTGTTGGCGGTATGGATTTCGACAAGCAGCTCAAGCAGCTGGAGTCGCGCTTCTGCGACATCCTAGTGGCCACACCGGGGCGCCTGCTGGACTTCAATCAGCGCGGCGAAGTGCACCTGGACATGGTCGAGGTGATGGTTCTCGACGAAGCCGACCGCATGCTCGACATGGGCTTTATCCCTCAGGTCCGCCAGATCATTCGCCAGACCCCGCCGAAGGTCGAGCGCCAGACCCTGCTGTTCTCGGCCACCTTCACCGAAGACGTGATGAACCTGGCCAAGCAGTGGCCCACCGACCCGGCCATCGTTGAGATCGCACCGGAAAACGTCGCCAGCGACACCGTCGAGCAGCACGTC
>NKIE01000318.1:0-630 GCA_002256055.1 Pseudomonas sp. PGPPP3
CGATGAATTCCTTCACCTCGCGACCCCGCTCGCCGATCAGGCCGACGACGATGATGTCGGCCTCGGTAAAGCGCGTCATCATCCCCAGCAGAACCGACTTACCTACGCCTGTACCAGCAAACAAACCGAGGCGCTGGCCGCGACCAACGGTGAGCAAGCCATTGATTGAGCGAATGCCCACATCCAACGGCTGACTAATGGGGTTGCGCTTGAGCGGGTTGATGACCGGACCGTCCATTGGCACCCAGTCCTCGGCCTTCATCCCGCCCTTGCCATCTAGGGCTCGGCCGGCGCCATCCAGCACGCGCCCCAGCATCGACATGCCCATCGGCAGCCGCCCGGTGTCTGCCAGCGGCACCACCCGAGCGCCAGGAGCGATACCGGTTAGGCTACCTACCGGCATCAAGTAGAACTTGCCAGCGGAGAAGCCCATGACCTCGGCCTCAACTTGCACCGGGTGATAGCTGTCATCGTTAATGACCAGGCAACGGCTGCCCAACGAGGCGCGTAACCCTTCTGCCTCCAGGGTCAGGCCTACCATACGCAGCAAGCGCCCCTCCACCACCGGCTGGGTCGGCAGGCTCACCGCGCCCATGTAGCCACTCAGGCGCTTGGCAAAGCTGGTGCGTT
>NKIE01000318.1:640-4145 GCA_002256055.1 Pseudomonas sp. PGPPP3
GCTGTCGGCGGGCTCGCCACTGAGGTCGATAACCTGATCAGCCGCCGGCGGGTTGCTGGTCTGCTCGCGCTGTTGTTCAAATAATTGTTTGAGAGCCAGATCAAGACGCGTTTCGATGCTGGCATCAATGAGGCTGTGCTCGCTTTCAACCCGACAACCACCGGGTTGCAGCTGCTCGTCTTCGAGAATCCGCCAACTTTCTTCGTGGCGCTCACGCAGGGCTTTGACCAGCTCAAAGTCCTGCGGATTGATATGGATGCGCACATTGCCGGCACCCATGGGCAGTAACTTCAAGGCTTCGCGCAGGACCTGGGTCAGCTGGCTGGAGTCGGCCAGCAACTCGCGGCGAATCACTTCGCGGCTCATCTGGCTAACCAGTTGGACTAATGCTCGCTCTAGCGCTTGGTCTTGCTCGGCAATCGGCTCAAACAACTGGGTCATCAGTTGCTCAAGCACCGCCACCTTGGCCTGCAGCACAACATCGGCCTCCTGTTTGGCTTTCAGTTGGCCGGCATGGAAGCCGTCTTTCTCGCCGGTGCTGAAGCCTTCGTTGTAGGCATCCTGGCGAATGGCTTCGAGTTCATCGAGGGTCAGAGGCTTGACCGCCTCCAACTCAACATCTTCCATTTGCGGCGCTTCGGCGGCCAATGCTGCCTCGGCGGCGGCCGTTGCCGCCTGCTCCGCAGCGCTGGGTTCAGCCCGGTACACAGGCTCGCTGTCCAGCGCTTCGAAGCTTGGCAAGTCCCAGCGATCGAAGGCGCTGACATCTTTGGCGCGAATCAATTCGCTAGGGACTTCCTTGCTGACCATGCCTGTACTCCCGGCTGACTTTCAGTGAATAGCAACCGCTGGCCGTTAAATCATCGCCTCGCCGCCAGCGCCACCCAGGACGATTTCGCCGGCATCGGCCATACGCCGGGCGATGGTCAGCACTTCTTTCTGCGCCGTCTCGACATCGCTGACGCGCACCGGACCACGGGCTTCGAGGTCGTCGCGCAGCAACTCGGCGGCACGCTTGGACATGTTCTTGAAGACTTTTTCCTTGATGCCATCGTCGGCGCCTTTCAGGGCCAGCACCAGCACATCCGAGGACACTTCACGCAACAGGGCCTGAATACCCTTGTCGTCGACATCGGCCAGGTTGTCGAAGACAAACATCAGGTCTTCGATCTGCCCGGAAAGGTCGGAATCCACTTCGCGGATCGAGTCCATCAACTGGCCTTCGATTGAGCTGTCGAGGAAGTTCATGATGTCTGCAGCGCGCTTCACCCCACCCATTGCCGCACGGCTGGTGCTGGCGCTGCCGGAGAACTGCTTCTCCAGAATCAGGTTGAGTTCTTTTAGCGCCGCAGGCTGTACGGTGTTCAGTGACGACACGCGCAGGACGATGTCCAAGCGGACCTTGTGATCGAAATGACCGAGCACTTCACCGGCCTGATCGGGATCGAGATAAGCCACCACAATGGCCTGAATTTGCGGGTGTTCGTAGCGGATCACGTCGGCCACGGCGCGCGGCTCCATCCACTTCAGGCTGTCCAGACCGCTGGTGCTGCCGCCGAGCAGGATGCGGTCGATCAGGTTGCCGGCTTTGTCTTCGCCCAGGGCCTGGGTCAACATCTTGCGGATGTAGCCGTCGGCACCAACGCCAAGACTGGTCTGATCGCCGACGGTGGAAACGAATTCGCCCATCACGCCTTCAACCTGCTCGCGCTGGATGTTGCGCATCTGCGACATGGCCACACCGACGCGCTGCACTTCCTTGGGCCCCAGATGGCGCAATACCTGCGCGGCATCGGTTTCGCCGAGGGACAGCAAGAGGATCGCGGCCTTGTCGACCTTGTTCAGTTTCGCCGGGGCTTTGGCATCACTCATCAGCGTTAATCCACTCTTTCACGACCTGGGCCACGCGGCCTGGGTCTTCTGCCACCAGGCTCTTGATGGCGTTCAATTGTGCATCATACCCTTCCGAGGGGCTTGGCAGCAGGATGCTCTGCGGCCCGCCGAGGCTGACGCGATCCTCGGCCAGGTCACCGCTCAGACCGCCCATCTCGCCCAACTCGACATCGCCACCACGGCCGCCATGACCACCGGCGCCCTGGCTCTTGCCGGCATTGGTGATGTTATTGAGCACCGGACGCAGCACGCCGAACACCAGAACCAAGATAAACAGAACGCCCAGCACTTGTTTGACTATGTCCCAGAACCAGGGCTGGGTGTAGAACGGAATACTCAGCTCTTCGTCGCCATTTTGCGCTGCGAACGGCGTGTTGATCACGCTGACACTGTCACCCCGACTGGCATCGAAGCCCACCGCGTCCTGCACCAAGCGGGTAAAGCGCGCCAGTTCGGCGGCCGTCCAAGGCACAGTGCTGACTTCACCGGTTTTGGCATCAATTTTAGCCTGGTCATCCAGCACCACGGCCACCGACAGGCGTTTTAGCCGGCCTTGCTGCTGCTTGGTGTAGCTGACCGAACGATCCAGCTCGAAGTTGCGGGTTGACTGTTCACGCTTGTCCGCCGGATAAGGCGCCAACATCGGCTGACCGGTGGCCGGATCGATAACCTGCGCGCCATTGGCATCCAGCAACGGCTGGCCTGCAGCGATGGCCGCAGCCGGGCCTGCCGCCGCGGCGCCACCAGCTTGCTGCGGTGCAGCAGCAGGGCCTGGCGGCTGATTGCTGAGGGCACCCGGTACGCCTTGTGGACCGAGGCTGCTCTGGCGTTGTTCGTTAACTTTTTGCTCACTGCGCAGCGCCGGCTGGTCTGGATTGAACATCTCCGAGGTGGACTCGACCGCGCTGAAATCTACATCAGCCGAAACCTCGGCCTTGTAACGACCGGCGCCCAGCACCGGTTGCAGAATATTGTGCACGCGCTGGGTAAACATCCCCTCCATGCGCCGGCTGTAGTCGTATTGCTTGCCGGCCATGCTCAGCTCGGAGTTCTCCGACTGATCGGAGAGCAGCTCGCCTTTTTGATCGACCACCGTCACCTGCGACTTATCCAGCTCGGGCACGCTGGTGGCCACCAGATTGACGATCGCCATCACCTGCCCGGACTCCAGACCACGCCCCGGGTACAATTCCACAAGCACCGATGCAGTTGGCTTGCGCTCATCGCGGACAAATACGGAACTTTTCGGAATCGCCAAGTGCACACGGGCCGCCTTGACGTTGTTGAGGCTAGAGATGGTGCGGGCCAATTCGCCTTCGAGACCGCGACGATAACGGGTGGCCTCCATAAACTGACTGGAGCCCAGACCCTGCTCCTGATCGAGAATTTCAAAGCCCAGGTTGCCGTCGCCTGGATTAACGCCAGCGGTCGCCAGCTTCAAGCGGGCTCGCGCCAAGTCTTCGGCCTTGACCAGCAAGGCACCGGAGTTAGGCTCCAGGGTGTAACTGATGTCGGCAGCTGCCAGGGTTTCGGTGACCTGATTGGCATCCATACCCGCCAGGCTGCCATACAGCGGCCGATAATCCGGTTGCTGTGCCCACACCACCACGGC
>NKIE01000319.1:0-3074 GCA_002256055.1 Pseudomonas sp. PGPPP3
TCCTCGGTGGGCGCGGCAATCGGCACGATGCGGTACTGACGCGGATCCAGGGCTGCTGCCACACGGCGGATGGCGCCGCCCTTGCCGGCCGCATCGTTGCCCTCAAACACGGCGATCAGGGCATGCTTGCGAAAGCGTTTGTCACGCATCAAAACAGCCAGTCGCGCCTGCTCGGTCGCCAGTTGCTCCTGGTACTCGTCTTTATCCAACCGCTGGGTCATGTCCAGGCTGTCCAATAGACCCAGGTTATCCAGACTGGAGATCAGCGGCGCGGCATGGGGCTGACTGTGGGGCAGCTCCTTGCGTTGCAGCGCAGCCTGCAGCCCCTCCAGCAGAATGCGCCCGACGGTCAGGCTGCGGTAATACTCGTTGGCGCCCTCGACCACATACCAGGGCGCATAGTCACGGCTGCTGCGGCGCAAGATGCGCTCGCCGTGGCGCACGAACTTGTCGTAGGTTTTCGACTGCTGCCAGTCCAGCGGGCTGATACGCCAGCTGTGCAGGGGGTCATCCTTGAGCTTTTTCGACAGGTGAAACCAGAATTTGAAAATCAACGCACCTTCATCACAGAGCATGCGTTCCAGGCGCTCAGCACTGTCAATGGCCTGGTCCAGCACGGCATTCTTGATCCGCCCGTGCACCCGCCCCTGCAGCATCTGGCTGTACCAGTTGCCGAAGAATATGCCGATCCGCCCTTTCGGCGGCAGCTGGCGCCAGTAGCGCCAGGCCGGTGGACGAGCCAGCTCTTCGTCGGTCTGCTGGTCGAAGGTATTTACCTGAATCAGTCGCGGGTCCATCCACTCGTTGAGCAGCTTGACCGTTTCGCCCTTGCCGGCGCCTTCGACACCGTTGATCAGCACCACCACCGGAAAACGCGCCTGCTGCTGCAATTCAAACTGGGCCTCCAGCAAGGCCTCACGCAGAGCGGGCACGGCCGCCTCGTAGGTTTCCTTGTCGATGGCATGACCGATTTCGGCGGACTCAAACATGAACAGGCTCCAGAACAGCAGACGATGGCGCCAGCCTAGCCGATTGCTGAAGCGTTTGTCTGACTGCGTGCCATGCCGTTGCCACAGATCAAGCGTCACCAAGTGGATCGGCTAGAATGCGCGCCTCTTTACTAGGTGCGCGCCATGACCGATCAACCCACATCCGCCGACTTCCAGCACGCCCAGCTCGATTGGGACGCCGACGGCCAGCCGCGCTCACGCCAGTTTGCCGATGTGTATTTCGCCAACGACGGCGGCCTGGCCGAAGCCCGCCATGCCTTCCTGCTGCAGAACGACCTGGCCCGGCGCTTTGCCGAGTTAGCGGCGGGTGAGCAACTGGTGATCGGCGAAACCGGTTTCGGCACCGGGCTGAATTTTCTCGGTGCCTGGCAACTGTTCGAGCAACACGCTGGGGCCGACTGCCGCCTGCACTTTGTCAGTGTGGAAAAGTACCCACTGACCCGCAGCGACCTGCAGCGGGCCCTGGCCCTGTGGCCGGAGTTGGCAACCTACGCCGACGCCCTGCTGGGCCAGTACGTGGCCGTGCACCCTGGCTTTCAGCGCTTCACCTTTGCCTGCGGCCGAATCAGCCTGACCCTGCTGATTGGCGACGCCCTGGAGCAGCTGCCGCAACTGGATGCCGCCATCGATGCCTGGTTCCTCGACGGTTTCGCCCCCCAGCGCAACCCGCAGATGTGGTGCCCTGAGCTGTTTGCCGAACTGGCCCGACTGTCCCACACTGGCACCACCCTGGGCACTTATTGCAGCGCGGGCGACGTGCGCCGCGGGCTCAAAGCCGCCGGCTTTAGCATGCGCCGGGTACCCGGTATCGGGCGAAAGTGGGAGGTGCTCAAAGGCCAGTTCAATGGCCCCGCCAGCAGTTCCGGCAAACCCTGGTTTGCCCGACCGGGTTGGCGCCCCGCCGTGCGTGAAGCGCTGGTGATCGGCGCCGGCCTGGCGGGTTGCGCCACGGCTGCCAGCCTGGCTGCCCGCGGCTGGCAGGTAACGCTGTTGGAACGTCACGCGGCCATCGCCGAGGAGGCCTCAGGCAACCCACAAGGCGTGCTGTATTTAAAGCTGTCGGCCCATGGCACCGCCTTGTCGCGCCTTATTGTCAGCGGCTTCGGCTACACCCGCCGGCTGTTGGAGCAGTTGCAGCGCGGCCTCGACTGGGACGCCTGCGGCGTACTGCAACTGGCCCTCGACGCCAAGGAGCAGGCGCGCCAAGCGCCGCTGGCGGCAGCCTTCCCACCCGATCTATTACACGCGCTGAGTCGCGAGCAGGCCGAATCCTGTGCTGGCATCAGCCTGGCCGGCGGCGGACTGTTCTACCACGGATTCGTCTGCTGCCGCTGCATGACGTCGTTGAACTGCAACGCCATGCCGATGGCTGGCACGCCTGCGTGGCCGGCCAGGTGGTCGCCAGCGCCCCGGTGGTGGTACTCGCCGGCGCCGCCGAGATTGCGCGATTCCCAGCCGCCGCCGGCCTGCCGCTAAAACGCATCCGCGGGCAAATCACCCGCCTGAAACAAACCGCCAGCAGCGCCGAACTGCGCACCGTGGTCTGCGCCGAAGGCTATGTGGCACCGCCACGCCTGGGCGAACACACCCTCGGCGCCAGCTTCGACTTTCACAGCCAGGAGGTCACGCCGACGGCGGCCGAACACGCCAGCAACCTGCAATTGCTGGAAGAAATCTCCAGCGACCTGGCCGCCCGTCTGCACAGCAGTGAACTCGACCCCGTCAGCCTGCAAGGCCGTGTAGCCTTCCGTTGCACCAGCCCGGACTACTTGCCCATCATCGGGCCATTGGCCGACCCGCAGGCCTTCGCCGCGGCCTATGCCGCGCTGAGTAAAAACGCCCGTCAGGTGCCGGATACGCCCTGCCCCTGGCTGGACGGCCTGTATGTGAACAGCGGCCACGGCTCACGCGGCCTGATCAGCGCCCCGCTGGCCGGCGAACTGCTGGCCGCCTGGCTGGATAACGAACCGCTGCCACTGCCGCGCGAGGTCGCCGAGGCCTGCCACCCCAACCGCTTTGCCGTGCGCCAACTGAGCCGCGGCCAATAGTCGCACGCCACGTAGA
>NKIE01000319.1:3084-4144 GCA_002256055.1 Pseudomonas sp. PGPPP3
TGGCTGCCCAAGCGTATCAGAGTTAGGCTGACAGCAAGGCCCGCGGCATTCAGACCGGCGAACTGCGCGACGCCCTTACTCTGCGCCGGCCTCTGGAGACCCAGCCGATGAGCGACACCCCCCGCGCGGCCCATCAGGACGCGATGCTCAAGCGCCTGGCGCGCATTGAAGGACAAATGCGCGGCCTGCAAGCCATGATCCGTCGTGATGAAGACTGCGAAGCCATCGCCCAGCAATTCGCTGCTGCGCGTAAGGCCCTAGACAAGGCCTACCAGGAGTTACTGGCCTGCATGCTGGAAGAAGCCGTGCTTGACCCTAATCAGGACAGCAGTGCCACCCTCAGCCGGGTGCGCGGGATTTTTACCAAGTACACCTGAAGCAGCAGTGCATAACCGTCTGACTTGAAGCGGTGACTGCAACGCGGCACAGTGGCAGTAGAAGTACCAAAATAAAAAAAAGAGGGTATCTGATGCCTCGCCTAAGTCTGTTTTTGCTCTGGCTGTGCCTGTGTAACAGTGCCTGGGCACTGAGTCCGGTGCGCCTGGACAGCGCCGATATACGCCTGCTCCTTGCCCCGCACATGAGCTACCTCGAAGACCCACGCGGCAACCTGCGCCTGCAGGACGTGCAAAACACCCCCAGCGAACACTTCCAGCCGGTCAACAACGAACAAATCAACCTGGGCAAAAACAAGTCGGCCTGGTGGTTTCGGCTCGAGTTTAACAACCAACTGCCCCAAGCCTTACCCGGCTTCCTGGAAATCAACTATCCACTGCTCGATCATCTGCAGGTGTATTTGCTGACGCCCGACGGCCGAGTTAGTAGCCAGGAAAGTGGCGACCGCTTTGCCTTCACCGAACGCCCGGTAAAAGTGCGCAACTTCTGGTTTCCGCTGCAGCTGCCCAGCGGCGACAGCCAACTGCTGATCCGCGTAGAGACCAGCAGCACGGTGTTCTTGCCGATTTACTTCAGTACCTACAGCGCCAACGCTGCCGCTCAGGAAAACCTCATGGCCTGGAACGGTGCCTTCTACGGCATGCTCCTGGCGAGGATTTTCTAC
>NKIE01000320.1 GCA_002256055.1 Pseudomonas sp. PGPPP3
AATTTCCAAGTATGTAGGTATAGACACCCGCTTCCCCGATCAAGCCAGGGACGCTCAAGAGTTGATTGAAGCTGCTGCGGTCCATGATCCGTTTCTGTATCAGTTGAACGTAGTCCACAGCCACCTTCTGGACCTCCTGGAAAAGTCCTTGAAGGCGCCCGAACTGCTGGTCTATCGCTACATTTGCGAGCACCTGACAGCCCGTAACTACTGGTTCGGGAGCATGACCGAATTAGCCGAAGCGTTTCCAACACTGAGCCGAAGCGGGCTTTACCAGATCCTGAAAATCCTTGAAGGAAGCTTCATACGACGCTGCAACAAGGGCAGTCGTGGCCTTGTCATCCTCAAGGTTCATCCTTGGTACGCCTTCAGGGGTGCTAGGTACTTCAAGGCCAGCGCATTGCAGGACTGGTGTAAATCCCAAGCAGCTCCACCCCCTCCACTAAAACCCGAAAAACGTCCCGACTAAATAGACACGGGCATCGTTTCAACATCAACCAACGACCTATCAGGCGCCCTCGTTCTCCAAGGTTGCCGGGCAGCTCACACCAAAAAATCACCTACAGGAACAACACCATGACAATCCGCACCTACACCGCTTTCACCGACGGAGCTTGCATCAACAACGGCATGCTTACAGCACGGGCCGGCTGGGGAGTCCTTCTACGCAATGCCGAGGGCACAGAACTTACAATTGCCGGCCCATTGGAAGGCGAACGCCAGACCAACCAACGGGCCGAGTTGACAGCCGCCATAATGGCCTTGGGGGCCGTCTCCAAACCGGCCCAGTTCGACCTCTACTCAGCCAGCGAGTACGTTGTGAAAGGAATCAATGAATTGATGCAGGACTGGAAGGCCCGCGGCTGGAGTGCAAAACCTGGACCTATGGCTGCAGGTCGAAGCATTGCTGGACTTTCATCAGGTTACCGTCAGTTGGGTGAAAGGCCACAGTGGTCATCCCGGAAACGATAAAGCTGATGCGCTAGCTGAGAGCGCCGCAAAGTTTCAGAAACCCCATCGCCAGCGCCAGGCGTAACCGTGTAGCGTCGCTTCCCTGGGGCCCCTAAAAGGGGCTCCTTGGATGAGGTCCATGCCTACGCTCCCCTGAATTTTTCGTCGCCCTCAATCAACACCCTAATGGTTAGTGGCACGCCTTCAGGTCAACAACCCCGACATACGGGTTCCCTTGCCCAGTCACACAAGCAATCTTTTGATTCCTGGCCAGCTCCCACTTCTGCACCGGGTAGGTCTTGTTCCAGGCGCTGTAGAGTTGCTGGTCCTGCTTGGACAGCCTCAGGGCGTATCGGTCGGCCATGTAGAAGTAGGTCCTTGCGACCATCCCGCGTACGGCCTTGCGGGGCATAGCCTTACGAGCTTTGAAGTCGACCACCATGGAGCATGCACCGTACTGACTAGGCTGCTGTGGGAGCCATCCAAAGCCAAAGTTACTGCGGTCGCCATTCACCTCCCCGATGCTCGGGATGAGGTTATGCAGGTCAGCCTCTGCACGACGGAACGTGAGGTCTGTCTTTGCGCAGTGCGAGCGGCCACCTTTTTGCCAGCACTTGCGCTGATGCCCGATGGTCCAGGCCGGTACAACATGCTCCCACTCTATCCGTGCAGCACGCTCCGGGTTCTTCCTGGGCACATACCCGCAGCTTTTGAGGTCGACCTTGTTACCACTGAACCGGCAGCCACAGTAGAACTCCACTGGGTTCTTCGCATACAGCTTCCAGGCCACCTTTTTGGCTTCATTGAAGGTCCGGGGAGGCGCTGCATGGGTAAAGCTAGTGGTCAGGAGGCACAGCAAAATCAGATAGCGGAACATCAACACATCCCTGTAACGGTTGAAGATTATCGGTTGGGAGTTGCCAGCGGGAATGGCAGGCATATACTGTACATAAATACAGTATTCGAGCAACCACCACCATGTCCCTGACCCTCCTTGGCCGCCTTGACCAGCTCCACAAACTTAGCCGTGAATGCAAGGAGCTGCGCATCACAGGCTTCCAAAGCCCAGCCGAAGACGAAAAGGAAAAGTCGCTGTCCTTCGACCTTATCGTGGGTTTGGGGAAGCCCCAGATTTGGGTTTTCAAAGTCGACGATGACAGCCTCATCCGCTTTGGCCTGTTCCCCGGAGACCGCATTGCTGTCGACAGGTCGATTGACTGTCAACCCGATTGCCTTGCCGTTGTGCACGTGGACGGCGATAGCCAGTACCGCCTCCGCCTTCTGACCAAGGATGACAACGGCGACCGCCTACTAAAAGCACCGGACACAGACGTTTCCCCGTTGAATATGCACTCTGGCACGCAGGTCGAAGTATGGGGAAAAGCAAAGTGGGTGCTCAGCCAGCTCGGGTGGTGAAGCGGGTCATTGCGCACGTCGACTGCAATGCCTTCTATTGCTCCTGCGAACGGGCGACACAGCCTGCCTTGAAGGCTACCGCACCTCACGCTTTGGGGCACGAAACAGTAAGCGAAGTGGGACTAGTGAAAAAGCCTCATTGACCGGCATCACGCAGCGCTTGCAGCTGATCTGCTCTCGGTTTGTGGCGCTCGGTCAGCGTTCCTACAAACTTCACTGTTCCAGCGTCTACCGTGTAGACAGTGGTGTGATAAATGCTGCCGCCGAAGCCGCGGGAGCTTCCCAAGCTCTGGCCTGCATACACATTCTTCTCGCCCGCGAGGACCCAAACCGGCTCGAGGCCAGCCTTCGCGAGCATGCTTAGGAAGTAATCGCGCGAGACTACTGCGGCGCCGGAACCATGCTCTTTCAATGAAGGATCTTGCCACCTTAGAACGCCCTGGGCATCGGTGTAATCGGAGGCTTTCCCGTCGCGCAGGCGCAATCCGATTAGCTTCATCAGGCCGGAGCTAGGCAGGTGGAGACCGAACGTCTCATCAATCGAGTTGTCGTTGTCATTGCCCTCTGCATGTAACGTAGCCACTAAGCCGGAATAGGGAGTATTGATGCCCGCGCCGGGATTGGTATCAAGTTCTATCTCTTTGGTACCGCGCCACCCGTGTTCGCCCAGGAAGCACTCCAAGCGCTCGCACTCCCCGAATTGACTCACATCGCCGCGATGCCTCTTAAGAAGCTCTTGCGCCAGCTGCGCGCCTGAGCCCAGCTTGGTGACCAGACAGGTAATTCGCGACCAAGCTTCCGTGTGATTGCGGCGTTCTTGACCAGGAACTTTCCAGCGGCGAAAGCCATAAGTCGTGAGCCATTTTTGGCCATCGGGACTGCATAAGTCGATTTGTCCTACGTCGTTGCAACGACCTTGTTCGGAGTTCAACCAGGCCAGTAGTATCTCTGTATCTCCACAGGGAAGCTGCGGAGGTAACGGTGTCCACCAGGTGACCGGTGTCGAATGCCAACCGGACTCGAGACTGCCTTTTAAAAGAAGAGACGGATCCAAGTCTCTCTTCATGTCCCGTCCCTTAGGCCCGTACTCAAACGCTCTCAATAGGCCTTCGTCCCAGTACGAGCATATGGTTAGGTTGTCGACCAAGCGCGTGATTACTTCGGACAAGGCGATATATTGATACTTCTTTCCGATGCGCTCGATCCTGTGATTACCCATGCGGTCATGGGATAAGTTGCCACTACGTTCGAACGCATCGAAGAGCTCCTCGCACCAACCGAGATTGTGGGCACGCTCACAAATCCATCGCCTCAATGGCTCGCGGTCAACCTCCGGGGGATCTCTGTCATCACTATCCATTCGAGTCGCTTCGAGAAGGTGCTCTTCAGCAAAGCCCGTGTATTCCGCGAGCAACCCGGAGTCGAGAGAAGCCTTGAAAGCTTCATTCGCCTCTTTGAATGAGTCCCATAGCAGTTGTTTCTCCTTCCTACCCTCGGCTACGCCCTTGCTCTTACCTTTTCTTTTGATCCAATCCCACTCATTAAACGTGCTCTGGCGATACGCTATGGATGCTCTGAAAAGCTCGAGATAGAGCTCATGTTGCCTTAGACCAGCCTTATCTTCGAACACCTGCTCCCAGCTCTCGAAGAGTTCCCGAGTACGCTTTCCCACCAGAGTACGCGGCATATCAACAATCCCGTACACCCATGCACCGAGAGTGTAGTTTCC
>NKIE01000321.1:0-1578 GCA_002256055.1 Pseudomonas sp. PGPPP3
GCACCGCCATGGATGCCTACCTGCTGGATGAAACGCGCAAGTTGCATATCTGCGGCAACAACCCTGACTGCACTGGCTACGAAATCGAGCAGGGCCAGTACCGGATCAAGGGCTATGAAGGTCCGAGCCTGGAGTGCGACAAGTGTGGCAACGAGATGCAGTTGAAGACTGGCCGTTTCGGCAAGTTCTTCGGTTGCACCAACAGCGAATGCAAAAACACCCGCAAGCTGATGAAAAACGGCGAAGCCGCGCCACCAAAGATGGATGCGGTGAAGATGCCGGAGTTGAAGTGCGAGAAGGTCAACGACACTTACGTGTTGCGTGACGGTGCCTCGGGCATGTTCCTGGCGGCCAGCCAGTTCCCGAAAAACCGTGAGACCCGTGCGCCCTTGGTTATGGAAATTGTCCCGCACAAGGACGAGATCGATCCCAAGCATCACTACCTGTGCGATGCGCCGCAAAAAGACCCGGATGGTCGTCCGGCGGTGATTCGCTTCAGCCGCAAGACCCGCGAGCAGTACGTGCAGACTGAAGTGGACGGCAAGCCGACCGGCTGGCGTGCATTCTTCAGCAATGGCGCCTGGAAGGTCGAAGACAAGCGCTAAGCATGTCCAGGCGTTCACCGCTCGGTGAACGCCTGACTGTTCCCGCAATGAGGAGGCAGCCGTTATGGCTCGCGAGCTCTATACCCGTACCAATCAAAAAATCTACTTTGCCGGTTTGGCCCTTGAGGCCATGCGTCGTGCCGAGACCGGCCAGGCGATGAATGCCCAGGCCTTGCTGCAGGCCGAGCGCGAATCCTGCCTGTTTCACCTATACGGTGGAGCGTTGAGCCTGTGTCACGAAATCGCCGGTTACTACCATGTGGCGCCCGCTAACGCGCCACGGGTGGAGATGCTGCTCAACAGCAGCGTGCTGGCAACTTCGCCGAGCCCGGAGCTGGCAGAGCTGGTGGAGCTGACACTGCAGTCGGACAGCTGGCTGGCCCAGTTGCTGGCAGCCCATGCTGCGCTGTTTGTACCGCCGCAAGCCCCAAAAGCAGCCAAGGTCGACCCAACGCTGCCGTTGATCAATGCGGTCAATCTGGACGAAGAGAAGGCAGCGCCTGAGCTCTCGTCGGCCGAGCTGGAAGCCTGGCGTCAGCAACTGAAAGTGCTGGCCCTGCGCTTTCGCGAGACTCTCACCGAGTGGTAAGTAGAGCGCCGTTCTGATTAGCGGGCTGGGGTGAAATACGCCTGACTGTTACACTGGCCGGCTACTGTGGAGACTGACCCAATGCCTACATCTTTTCTGGAAATCGTTGAGTTGCCTGACGGGCGAATTGCCCTACGGCGTGGGGATGACGAAGAGACGTTGGTGACCCTGGATTTCTCCGGCGATGCCAAGGCGTTTCTGCAAGGTCAGCATATTGAGGTGGCCAAGGCCATGTTCAGCGCCGGTGTGCAAATGGCCGGGCGTCTGGCTGCTGGCGAGCCTGAGCACGACGACGGCCCCCACGTCCTGCACTGATCCCTCTCGGGCTGCTCGCCAGCCTCGACGCAACCCCAACAATGCCCTGACGGCTCCCGCCGTGCAGGG
>NKIE01000321.1:1588-4089 GCA_002256055.1 Pseudomonas sp. PGPPP3
CATTGTGCTTTTTAGCGCGGGTAAAGCGGCGGCAGCGGGCTCGGTTCTTGTGGGCTAGTGCTCTGGTCCTGAGCGGTGGGCAAGGTGCGGATGGCGCGCCAGAGGTCTTCGCCTTGCCACTGCTGGCCAGTTTCGCTGTAAAGCGCGCCGTTCAGGCCGTCGAGGGCGCTGGACAGCGGCAGGAAGCGCGCAGCCATATCGGCCAGGGTTTCTGGCTGTTGCCGCGCCCAGGCGTCGAGAGCCTGGCGGGTGCTTTGTGGCTCGTTGCTCAGGCAGGCGCGCTTGAGGTCGTCCAGCAGGGTGCGCGGGCTCGGACCGGTCTGGCTGGTGGGGGCGATGGCTGGTTGCCGACGGGCACGCCACCACAGGCCGAAGCCCGCCAGCGTGGTCAGGCTAAGTAGAGCGCAGGCCAGCTGCCAGGGCCACAGAGGCGGGCCATCCACAACCAGGCTGGTCGGCGCGGCCTCGTTGCCTGGTTCACCCTGCAAGAGCGGGTTTTCGCCGATCTGCAGCTCGCGGCCGGGAAGGCGGGTGCGTTCCAGCTGATCGGTTTGGGTATTCCACCACAGCACTTCGAGCGCCGGCAGTTGCACTGGGCCGCTATGGCTGGGGACCAGGGCGATGCGTTCCTCACGACTGCCGGTGACGCCTTGTGCACTGATTTGATTAGCCAGCTGCGGTTGGTCCGGGTAACTGCGCACGCCGGCAATCTGTGGGCTTGGTAGGGGCGGTAATTGGGCGCTGGACAGGCCTTCAGCCTGAACCGTCAGGCTGCGGGTCAGGGAGTCGCCGACCTTGCTCTGCTCTGGTGGCGTGCTCCAGCTCTCAGTGAGGGTCAGCGTCCGTGCCGGCAGCCACACGGCATCGGCGGGGTAGGCGGCCGGCTTGGCTTTGACCTGCAGGGGAATTTGCGCGGAGGTGACGCGAGTCAGCTTGCCCGGCCGGCCGAAGGGGGTGAAAGCGTCGTTGGGTGCGCGCGCGGCAACGACCGTGGCACTGAAGGTGAGGGCGGGAATCTGCAGCTCGCCGCTTTGCTGCGGGAAAATGGCATAGCGCAGCTCGATCACCCCGTGGCGCACGCCATTGATGAGTTTTTCATAGGTTTGCGGCTCGCCCAGTTGCTCGATATTGGCATTGGCCATCTGCAGCGGGGTGAGGTTGCTGTCGTCGTACAGCGACACCGAGTGGTAGATGCGCAGCGTCAGGATGGCCTGGGCCTGCACATAGACGCTGTCGTGATCCAGGCTGGCCTCGATAAACACCGGCGCCAGGCGCGTTTGCCCGTTGTTGGCACTGGCCGCCAGCACATGCAGGGTAATGGGTGCGCTGCTGGCGTCGCCCAACTGCAGCGGAGGAATGACCACATATCCGTTGCGCTTGGGTTGCAGGGTAATGATCCAGCTGGTGGTGGCGCGCGCCTCGCCATTGAAGGTGCTCAGGCGATTGACCTGGCGGGAGCCCAACAACTCGAACAGGTCCTGCAGTGGGCTGAGGTCTGGTTTGCCAAACAGGGTGGCATCGTTGGACTCCAGGGTCAGTTCGACACTTTCGCCTTCGCTCAGCTGGGCCCGGTCCACGCTAGCGGACAGCTCTGCGGCATGGACGCTAACGCTGAGCAGGGCGCAGAGTAGGGCCAGGAGAAACGGGAGTCGCAAGCGGATCATCGGTTTTGTTCCTGACGTTGTTGCTGTTCGTACCAGAATTTGCGCCGCAGCAGTTCGCCCGGTTCATCGGGGATCTGCCGCAGCCATTGTTCCAGGGCTTGCCGCTGTTCGGTACCGAGCTCTGCCTGGGGCGCGCTCGGTGCCACGTCGCTGGGTCTGGCGGGTTCGCGTTGGTGCGGATCGGTGTTACCAGGTGAATTGTTGCCCGCGGGCTTCGCCGCTTGGGCCTGCGTGGCAGCGTCGTTCGGCTCAGGCTTGGCAGCATGGGGCGTGCTTGGGGCTGTCGGTTGTTTGGCTGTGCCTTGGGTGGGCGCCGGTTGCGCTTTGTTATTCGCGGACTCGCCGGGCGTTGGCGCGGGTTGTGCGTCAGGGTTGGTGTCTTTGCTGGCCGGTGTTTGGCTTGCAGGGGGCTGGGGTGATTGCGGCGCTGCCGATGAGCCCGGAGCATTGTTTTGCTGCTGCTGCTGCTGCTGCTGCTGCTGCTGCTGCTGCTTTTGTTCTTGTTCCTGCTGTTTTTGCTCTTTGCGTTGCTGCAGGGCCTGTTCCACCAGCGCCTTGTTGGCCAGGGCTGCAGGCATTTGCGGTTGGCGCTCCAGGGCCTGGTCGTAGGCGTCGAGGGCCGCCTCCAGTTCGCCGGCCTTGGCCAGGGCGGTGCCGCGATTGTAGTGGTCGGCGGCGCTGTAACCCTGGGCGAAGCGTTCGGCGGCCGCGTTATAGTCGCCAGCCTGATAGAGGGCCTGGGCTTGCCATTGCGGGTCGGTGAAGTGCTGTGCCGCTTCCGCCGGTTTTTGTGCTTCCAGCAGGCGTTGGCCTTGCTGGTCAGGGCGCAGCCAAAGG
>NKIE01000322.1 GCA_002256055.1 Pseudomonas sp. PGPPP3
TGAGCCAACTTCGGCCCTCGACCCGGAAATGGTACAAGAAGTGCTTAATGTGATCCGCGCGCTCGCCGACGAAGGTCGCACGATGCTGCTGGTTACCCACGAGATGAACTTCGCCCGCCAAGTCTCCAGCGAGGTGGTATTTCTCCACCAGGGGCTGGTTGAAGAACAGGGCTCACCCGAGCAGGTGTTCAACAACCCCAGTTCGGCGCGCTGCAAACAATTCATGTCCAGCAATCACTAACGGAGCTCTATCGCATGCAGAACTACAAAAAAATCCTGCTCGCCGCTGCCGCCACCCTGGCTTTTGGCAGCAGCGCCATGGCCGCCGAAAAAATCAAAATCGGTACTGAGGGCGCCTACCCGCCGTTCAACCTGATTGATGCCAGCGGCAAGCCAGGCGGCTTCGACGTCGAAATCGGCTTGGCCCTGTGCGCTCAAATGAAAGCCGAGTGTGAAGTGGTCACCTCCGACTGGGACGGCATCATCCCGGCCCTGAACGCGAAGAAATTCGACGCCATCATCGCCTCCATGTCGATCACCGAAGAGCGCAAGGCTGCAGTCGATTTCACCGACGCGTACTACACCAACAAGCTGCAGTTCATCGCCCCGAAAGGCGGCGACTTCAAAATCGACAAAGCTAGCCTGAAGGGCAAAGTGATCGGCGCCCAACGCGCCACCATCGCTGGCACCTGGCTGGAAGACAACATGGCTGACAGCGTAGAAATCAAACTCTACGACACCCAGGAAAACGCCTACCTCGACCTGACCTCGGGCCGTGTTGACGGTGTGCTGGCTGACAAGTTCGTCAACTGGGAATGGCTGAAGAGCGATGCCGGCAAAGGCTTCGAATTCAAAGGCGACCCAGTGTTCGACAACGACAAGATCGGTATTGCCGTGCGCAAGGGCGACCCCCTGCAAGGCAAGCTGAACGAGGCACTGAAAGCCATCGTGGCTGACGGCACCTACAAGAAGATCAACGACAAATACTTCCCGTTCAGCATCTACTGATGCCTGACCGGCGCAGCCTCGCGGCTGCGCCGGCACCACGTAGTAACCCTTGATGACTCTCGACCTCTACGGCTTCGGCCCGGCCCTGCTGGCCGGCACCCTGATGACCATCCAGCTGGCGCTCTGCGCGCTTGCCCTGGGCTTGGTACTTGGGCTGCTTGGCGCACTGGCCAAAACCTCCCCGAACAAGTTTCTGCAATGGCTTGGCGGGACCTATTCGACCATCGTCCGCGGCGTACCCGAACTGCTCTGGGTACTGCTGATCTACTTCGGCACGGTCAACCTGATGCGAGAGCTGGGCACCCTGCTCGGTTATCCGGAGCTTGAACTCAACGCGTTTGCCGCCGGCGTCATCGCCCTCGGCCTGTGCTTCGGCGCTTATGCCACGGAAGTATTCCGCGGCGCGATCCTGGCGATTCCCCGCGGTCACCGTGAAGCCGGCCAAGCCCTCGGCCTCTCGAAGGCACGCATCTTCTGGCGTCTGATCCTGCCGCAAATGTGGCGTATCGCCCTGCCTGGCCTGGGCAACCTGTTCATGATCCTGATGAAGGACACTGCCCTGGTCTCGGTCATTGGCCTGGAAGAAATCATGCGCCGCTCGCAGATCGCCGTCAGCCTGAGCAAGGAGCCGTTCCACTTCTTCCTGATTGCCGCATTTATCTACTTGAGCCTGACAGTGCTGGCGATGACCGCCATGCACTTCCTTGAAAAGCGCGCCAGCCGCGGCTTCAAACGGAGCGCCTCATGAACTGGGAAGTGATCTACAAATTCCTGCCCAAGCTGCTGGAAGGCGCCTGGCTGACGCTGGAGCTGGTGGGCATCGCCGTGATCGCCGGCCTGATCCTGGCCATTCCGCTGGGCATCGCCCGCGCCTCCAAACATTGGTATGTGCGCGCCCTGCCGTACGGCTACAT
Source organism: Pseudomonas sp. PGPPP3 (assembly GCA_002256055.1). Taxonomy (GTDB): domain Bacteria; phylum Pseudomonadota; class Gammaproteobacteria; order Pseudomonadales; family Pseudomonadaceae; genus Aquipseudomonas. Next base: position 1,923 of record NKIE01000322.1, read on the forward strand.
GTTCTTCTTCCGCGGTACACCGCTGTTGGTACAACTGTTTCTGGTCTATTACGGCCTGGCCCAGTTCGACGCCGTGCGCCAGGGGCCGCTGTGGCCGTACCTGCGCGACCCGTTCTGGTGCGCCATCATCACCATGACCCTGCACACCGCGGCCTACATCGCCGAGATTCTGCGCGGCGCCATCCAGGCCATTCCACCCGGCGAACTGGAAGCAGCACGCGCCCTCGGCATGTCGAAAACCCAGACGCTGTTCTACATCACCCTGCCCCGCGCCGCGCGCATCGGCTTGCCGGCCTACAGCAACGAAGTGATCCTGATGCTCAAGGCCAGCTCCCTGGCCAGCACCATCACCCTGTTGGAGTTGACCGGCATGTCGCGGACCATCATTGCTCGCACGTACCTGCCAGTAGAGATTTTCTTTGCCGCCGGCATGTTCTACCTGGTGATTGCCTACGTCATGGTCCGCGCCTTCAAACTGCTGGAACGTCGCCTACGGGTGGACGCCTGCCAGGGTCGTTGAAACCCCGGGCGCCGGGCGCCCAGGGTTTTTCTTAATGCGCGACAGACTCGATTAGACACCCATGTCCACGCCCCTGAGCGGTCCCGCCCTGCTCCACCGCTTTGCCGCACTGGATGCCTTCCTACTCGCCCACCAGGCACTATGGCGACCCAAACCCTTCACCCATCTGCAGCTGCCTTGGGAAAACCAGCACCGGCCACTGGCTGACTGGCTGCGCACGCGCTCACTGGAGCAGGCCGAGGCTGAGCATAACCACCCCGAGCAACTGGCGGCGCCTGCGCCCTTCCCGGAGCTGGCGCAGCAAGCCAGCACACTCAGCGCCGTCGGAGCCTTGTCCCGAGCCACACGCCAGGCGCCGCCTGCGCGCCTCAGCGTCGATGTGCCGGGGCGCAAATGGCAACAAATCGACGCCTTCGCCAGCAGCCTGCAATTTCGCCAGCCCACCCGACACTGGCTCGACTGGTGCGCCGGCAAAGGCCACCTCGGCCGCCTGCTGGCCCAAGACGGACAAAGTCTGTGCTGCCTGGAATACAACGCCGAGCTGGTCGAAGCCGGCCAACGCCTCAGCCAGCGTCACGGCATCATGGCCGAGCACCGCCTGCAAGACGTCCTCTGCGCCAGCACCGCCGAACACTTGCAGGCCATGCACAGCCCCGTGGCTCTGCACGCCTGTGGCGACCTGCACGTGCGCCTGCTGCAACTGGCCAGCCACACGGGCTGCCTGCAACTGGCCGTGGCACCCTGCTGCTACAACCGCATCCAGGGCGATAGCTACCAAGCCCTTTCAGCCGCGGCCCAAGCCTCGACCCTGCGACTGTCGAAAGACGACCTCGGCCTGCCCCTGAGCGAGACAGTCACTGCCGGCACCCGCGTGCGCCGCCTGCGTGATCAGTCCATGGCCCGCCGCTTGGGCTTCGACCTGTTGCAACGAGAACTGCGCGGCATTGATGAGTACCTACCTACACCTTCGCTGCCACCGACCTGGCTGGACAAGAGCTACGCCGACTACTGCCGCGACCTGGCCGCCCTGAAAGACCTGCCCAGCCCATCGGCACGCGACTGGCTCGCCCTCGAAGCCCGTGGCTGGCAACGCCTCGCCGAAGTGCGCAACCTCGAACTGCTGCGCAGCCTGTTCCGCAGGCCATTGGAACTCTGGCTGGTGCTCGACCGCGCCTTGTATCTGCAAGAACAAGGCTTTCAGGTCACTCTGGGCACCTTCTGCGCCGCCCAACTGTCACCCCGCAACTTATTGCTGCTCGCCGAGCGGGATGCAGTTGCCCACAAAAGCTGTGGATAACTGTGTGGATGAACGCTGGGCAACTTACGCAAAAGCCCGCCAGCCATGGCCTTCGGCTTTTTGCGCACTTTCCAACCAAGAATAAAAATTCAATTAAAACAATGAGTTGAAAATATGCGCAGATTCCAGCGCAAGAGAGCCCACACCCACACTCGCCCAAGCCATTTTGTGCATAACCTTCCTGGGCCCACCCGCAGCGGGCATTTACACCAGTAGAAACAAAGGTTTACAGCCGCCAGCAAATGGCTATAATCACGCCCCACAAATGCCGGTATAGCTCAGTTGGTAGAGCAACTGACTTGTAATCAGTAGGTCCCGGGTTCGACTCCTGGTGCCGGCACCAT
>NKIE01000323.1 GCA_002256055.1 Pseudomonas sp. PGPPP3
GGCGCCCTCTTCCACCTTGGCGGTGTTCAACACCGCGCCGATGCCGGTGGTGACGCCGCAGCCGAGCAGGCAGACCTTCTCCAGAGGCGCCTCCTTAGGGATTTTCGCCAGGGAAATTTCCGGCAAGACGGTGTACTCGGAGAACGTCGAGCAGCCCATGTAGTGATAAATCGGCTGACCCTGATAGGAGAAACGGCTGGTGCCATCTGGCATCACGCCGCGGCCCTGGGTGCCGCGAATCGCCTGGCAAAGGTTGGTCTTGCCGGACTTGCAGAACTTGCACTCGCGGCATTCGGCCGTATACAGCGGGATCACGTGATCGCCCACCGCCAGGGACGTCACGCCCTCGCCCACTGCCTCAACGATACCTCCGCCTTCATGGCCGAGAATGCACGGGAAGATGCCTTCCGAGTCTTCACCGGACAAGGTGTAGGCGTCGGTATGGCACACGCCGGTGGCAACGATACGCCCCAGCACTTCGCCCGCCTAGGGCGGTGCCACGTCGACCTCGACGATTTGCAGCGGTTGGTTGGCAGCAAAAGCAACGGCGGCACGGGACTTGATCATGGGGTTCTCCAGCGGAGTGAACGATGGCGCAGAGTGTAGATCAGCGCGCATTAGGGAATAATCAGCCGATTAGCAAAACATTATTGCCATGCAGGGATAATCAATGAGCAACTGGGAAGGCCTGGACGAGTTTGTCGCCGTCGCCGAATGCGGCCAGTTCACGGCCGCCGCCGAGCGCCTGGGACTGTCTTCATCGCAGATCAGCCGCCAGGTCGCACGCCTGGAAGAGCGCCTGCAAACCCGCCTGTTCTATCGCAGCACCCGCAAGGTCAGCCTGACCGAGGCCGGGCAAACGTTTTTGCAGCATTGCCAGCGCCTGCAGGACGGTCGCGAAGAAGCCCTGCGCGCCATAGGCGACCTGGCCGGCGAGCCCAAAGGTCTGCTACGAATGACCTGCGCGGTGGCCTACGGCGAGCGCTTTATCGTGCCGCTTGTCAACGACTTTATGGCCCTGCACCCACAACTGCGCCTAGAGATCGAGCTGACCAACCGCCCCCTCGACCTGCTGCAAGAGGGCCTGGACTTGGCCATTCGCCTCGGTCGTCTGCAGGACTCACGGCTGGTGGCCGCCCGCCTGGCGCCACGGGTCATGTACCTGTGCGCCGCGCCGGCCTACCTGCAACGTTATGGACGGCCCCATAGCCTGTCGGAATTACCGCAGCACAACTGCCTGATTGGCAGCAGCGATCAGTGGCTGTTTCAGCAGGAAGGGCGTGAACAGGCCCTGCGGGTGCTGGGTAACTGGCGCTGCAACAGCGGCGAAGCGGTGCTGGATGCAGCGCTGCGCGGCTTCGGCCTGTGTCAGTTACCGGATTATTACGTGCAAGCGCACCTGCGCAGCGGCGCCCTAGTGGCGCTGCTGGAGGCGCAGCAGCCACCCAACACCGCCGTCTGGGCGTTGTATCCACAGCAGCGGCATTTGTCGCCGAAGGTGCGGCAACTGGTGGAGCACCTGAAAAGCGGCCTGCGCGAACGACTGGCCGCGTGCATGGCCTAAGCCCTTAGCAACCACCTCAGCGCTGCAGGGCGGGGCTCAGGCGCAGCATGTCCAACGCCGCATCCACCAGCGCTTCAGCCTCTTCTGCGAGGGCAAAGCTGTCCGGCACCAGCAACCACTGAGCGACGATGCCATCGATATAGCCGTGCAGGCTGATCACCGCCCGCTGGATATTCAGATTGGCCGGCAACTGGCCGCGGTGAACGGCGTTGCCCAGGGACAGTTCGATGCGGCTGTTACAGGTCAGGTAGGCGCTCTGCCGCTGTTGGCGCAGGTCGCACATGGCATCGGTGAACTCGCACTTATGGATGAGGATTTCATTGATCCGGCGAATCTTGGCATCCAGCGCTAACTGCTCGAACAGCTTGATCAGCAATAGGCGCAGGCAGCCCAGCGGATCGACTTCATCTTCGCTTTCACTGGCCTTGGCCAACTCGTCCAAGGGCTCGTGCAGGGTATCCAGCAGCGCCTGAACCAGATCGGCCTTGTTGCTGAAATGCCAATAGATGGCGCCGCGAGTGACGCCAGCAATCGCCGCGATCTCGGCCAAGGTGGTGTGCGCCATGCCACGCTGATGAAACGCCTGCTCGGCCGCTTCGAGTATCTGACTGCGGGTTTTCTGCGCGTCTTCTTTGGTGCGACGGACCATTTACACAACCTCGCTCGGCAACAAGCAGTTTGTTTCAGCAGTTAGCCACGATGATCAGCATCTCGGCACTTAAGCACATTCACTGCAACAGATTGTGCCGGCAAAGAGCATTTACAAACAATCATGAATGTAAGTATATTCCTTAGCATCCTACCTACATAGTCATTCGTTCAGCTTTTTTCTGCCCGAACGCATCCCCGCTTTGCCGATTCGAGGTCTGCATGTCATCCAAGCCCGCCGTTCCCGCCCTGCTCCTGGCCATCAGCCTGACCACCCTGCTTAGCGCCTGCAAAGAGGCGCCGGCCACCGCCGCAGCGCCGCCGCCCAAGGTCGGCGTAATCACCCTGCAACCTCAGGCATTTGCCCTCACCTCCGAGCTGCCGGGCCGCACCAGCGCCTATCGCATTGCCGAAGTACGGCCACAGGTTAACGGCATCATTCTCAAGCGCCTGTTCACCGAGGGCCGCGAAGTAAAAGCCGGTCAGCAGTTGTACCAGATCGACCCGGCACTCTATGCCGCGACCCTGAAAAGCGCCCAGGCCACCTTGCAGTCCAGTCAGTCGCTGGCCGAGCGCTATCAATTGCTGGTGGATGAACAGGCGGTCAGCCGCCAGGAGTTCGACGAAGCACGGGCCAAGCAGATGGAAGCCGAGGCCGCGCTGCAAACGGCCACCATCAACCTGCGCTACACCAAGGTGCTGGCGCCGATTGCCGGACGCATCGGCCGTTCGGCGGTCAGCGAAGGCGCCCTGGTCAGCAACGGCCAAAGCACCGCCATGGCGGTGATCCAGCAGCTCGACCCGATCTACGTCGACGTCACCCAGTCGTCCCTGGAAATCCTCAAGCTGCGCAACGACCTGGCCAGCGGCCGCCTGCAGAAGGCCGGCAACAACGCCGCCACGGTCAAACTGCTGCTGGAAGACGGCAGCGAGTACCCGCAGGCCGGCCAACTAGAGTTCTCCGAAGTGTCGGTCGACCCTGGCACCGGTTCCGTAACCCTGCGGGCGGTATTCCCCAACCCCAAGCATGACCTGCTGCCCGGCATGTTCGTCCACGCACAACTGCAGGCTGGGGTCAGCGCCCAGGCCATTCTGGCCCCGCAACAAGGCGTGACCCGCAACCTGAAAGGCCAGCCCACCGCTCTGGTGGTCAATCAGAACGACCAGGTGGAACTGCGCGAACTGCAAGCCGAACGCACCGCAGGCAATACCTGGCTGATCAATCACGGCCTGCAGGCCGGTGACCGGTTGATTGTCGAGGGCCTGCAATACGTCAAGCCGGGTGTCACGGTAACGGTCAGCGAGGCCGCCAATCTCGCGCCCGCCGCCGGTAAAGGGGAATAACCGATGTCGAAATTCTTTATCGACCGGCCCATTTTTGCCTGGGTGATTGCCCTGGTGATCATGCTGGTGGGCGGTTTATCGATCCTCAAACTACCGATCAACCAATACCCGAGCATCGCCCCGCCGGCGATCGCCATCGCCGTCAGCTACCCCGGCGCCTCCGCGCAAACGGTGCAGGACACCGTGGTGCAGGTGATCGAGCAGCAGCTCAACGGCATCGACAAGTTGCGCTATGTCACCTCGGAAAGTAACTCCGACGGCAGCATGACCATCACCGCCACCTTCAACCAGGGCACCAGCCCCGACACTGCCCAGGTGCAGGTGCAGAACAAGCTCAACCTGGCCACCCCGCTGCTACCGCAAGAGGTGCAACAGCAAGGCATTCGTGTAACCAAGGCGGTGAAGAACTTCCTGATGGTGATCGGCCTGGTGTCGGCCGACGGCAGCATGAGCCGCGATGACCTGGCCAACTACATCGTCTCCAACATGCAGGACCCGATTTCGCGCACCCCAGGGCTTGGCGACT
>NKIE01000324.1 GCA_002256055.1 Pseudomonas sp. PGPPP3
TCTGGGCGGGTTGGGGCCTGTTATCGCTATCCCTAGTGTCCGGCTGGCTGTTTCTCGACGCCCTGTTCGCCCAGCACGTGGCACACAAAACCATCCTCGCCTGCGTGGCCTGGGCGGTCTTCGCCGTGTTGCTTTGGGGCCGCCAACAACTGGGCTGGCGCGGGCACAAAGCCATTCGCTGGACCCTGGCGGGCTTCTGCCTGCTGATGCTGGCCTATTTCGGCAGCAAACTGGTCCGCGAATTCATTCTGCATATCTAGGCAACCATCCGTGGACACTGCTCACCCAGGCTTTTTGATCGGCCTGCTGATTTTTCTGCTGGCCTGCTCGGCGCTCTTCTCCAGTGCAGAAACCGGCATCCTCAGCCTCAACCGCTACCGTCTGCGCCACTTGGCCAAAGAAGGCCACCGCGGCGCCAAGCGCGTCAGCGCCCTGCTTAGCCGCCCTGACCGCTTGCTCGGTGCCATTCTGATCGGCAACAACTTCGTCAATATCCTGGCCTCGGCCATCGCCACCGTACTGGCCATTCAGCTGTGGGGAAATGCCGGCATTGCCATCGCTACCGTCGGCCTGACCTTGCTGCTGCTGATTTTCGGCGAAATCACCCCCAAGACCCTGGCTGCCCTGCGCCCGGAGGCTGTCGCTTACCCCCTTAGCCTGCCGTTGAGCGTGCTGCTCAAGCTGTTTTATCCGCTGGTACTGCTGCTGGGCTGGATCAGCAACGGACTGCTGCGTTTAATGGGTATCGACCCCACCAGCAAGCGCAACGACAGCTTGACCACCGAGGAACTGCGCAGCGTGGTGCGCGAGTCCGAGCACGCCCTACCGCTCAATCGCCAGAACATGCTGCTGGGCATCCTTGACCTGGACAACATTACGGTCAACGACATCATGATCCCGCGCAACGAGGTGATCGGTATCGACCTCGACGACAGCCTCGAGCAAATCACCGCTCAATTGCGCACCACCAACCACACGCGCCTGCCGGTGTACCGCAACGACATCAACCAGATTGAAGGCGTGGTGCACATGCGCCAGATTGCCAGCCTGCTGACCCATGACCAGCTGACTTACGAGTCCCTGCTGGGCGCGTGCCTGGAACCCTATTTCATCCCGGAAAGCACACCGCTCTCCACCCAACTGATCAACTTCCAGAAGCAGAAGCGGCGGATTGGCATCGTCGTCGATGAATACGGCGAAGCCCTGGGCATCGTCACCCTGGAAGATATTCTGGAAGAGATCGTCGGCGACTTTAACCATCAGGACCTGGCCCACAGCCCGGAAATCCACCCCCAGGCTGACGGCACGCAGATCATCGATGGCACGGCCAACATCCGCGAGATCAACAAGGCCCTGGAGTGGCACCTGCCTTGCGACGGCCCCAAGACCCTCAACGGCCTGATCACCGAAGCCCTGGAAAACCTGCCCGAGAGCAGCGTGTGCCTGAAGATCGGCCCCTACCGCCTGGAAGTTCTGCAACTGGCGGAAAATCGGGTAAAGAGCGTGCGCATCTGGCCCGCCAGCCTCAAGCCAACGGTGCCAGCAGAGGCTTGAGCTGCGCCGCCAGGCCTTGCGCCCAGACGCGATAGCCCAGCGCCGACGGGTGATAACCGTCGATAGCCAGAAACTCGCGGGCAAACTCCAGCTCGACAACACAATGCCGAGCGCCTAACTGCTCGGCCAGTCGGCGCAAATGCCAATCCAGCAGCGCGCCGCGCAGCCCCAACACCTGTCGCAGTAACCACGGCAAGGCAGCAAAGTGCTGCAACGGCGGCACACTGGTAAAGGCCACCTGCGCGCCATGGGCCTGTAATGCCTGGGTCATCTGCTCCAGCGCTTGACGCCAGGCACGCAGAGAGCTGAGATGGGTCGTGTCGTTGACGCCAAAGACCAACAGCACCAGGTCCACCGGCGCCGCCAAACCCTGCGGCAACAAACGCTGCTGCGCCTGCGCCACGGTAATGCCGTTCTCGCCACAAGCCTGCCAGGCCACCGCACAGTGCTGCTGCTCAACCAGCGCCAACGCCAGCTGGCCCGCCAGCGCTTGTTCCTGACAATCGACCCCTACTCCGGCCACCGTCGACTCGCCCAACAGCAGCAGCCGCAATGGCCTACCGGCCAGCGCCGCACCACTCAATCCGTGTTGTGGGCCGCCGGCTTCCGGCAGGCGCAAGGCCGTGCGCCGGGTATAAATCGCCATTGGTAGCAAAATTGGCAACAGTGGCAGCGCCAGCAACCACCAGCCCCACAGCCGCGCCCGCATCATAGGTTGACGCTGACCGCCTGAGCCGCGCGCAAGGCTTTGGCGCGCGCCGCTTCGATCGACTCATCACGCGCCAGGGCCACCCCCATCCGCCGCTGACCAGACACTTGCGGCTTGCCAAACAGGCGTAAGGCCGTGTCCGCCTCACTCAGAGCCGCCGCCAGATTGCCGAAGCTGACCTGGCGCGACTCACCGTCCACCAGAATCACCGCCGAGGCCGACGGCCCGAGCTGGCGAACGGCCGGAATCGGCAAACCGAGAATCGCCCGCGCGTGCAGGGCGAACTCCGAAAGATCCTGGGAAATCAGGGTGACCAGGCCGGTGTCATGGGGGCGCGGCGACACTTCGCTGAACCACACCTGATCGCCCTTGACGAACAACTCGACGCCAAACAGGCCGCGACCACCCAAGGCCTCGGTGACCGCCCGCGCCACCCGCTCGGATTCGGCCAGGGCCGCCGGACTCATGGCCTGGGGCTGCCAGGACTCGTGATAGTCGCCCTTGACCTGACGGTGGCCGACCGGCGCACAGAAGGTGGTGCCGCCGGCATGGCGCACGGTCAGCAAGGTGATTTCGTAGTCGAAGTCGATAAAGCCCTCAACGATCACCCGGCCCTTGCCGGCGCGCCCGCCTTCCTGGGCGTAATCCCAGGCGGCTTGCAGGTCAGCAGCGCTTTTCAGCAGCGACTGGCCCTTGCCGGACGAACTCATGATCGGCTTGACCACGCATGGATAGCCAATGCGCCCCACTGCCGCGGTGTAAGCCTCCAGGGTGTCGGCAAACTCATAGGGCGAGGTCGGCAGGCCCAGCTCTTCAGCCGCCAGGCGACGAATACCCTCGCGATTCATGGTCAGCTGCGCGGCACGAGCGCTGGGGATCACGGTAAAACCTTCGGTCTCCAGCTCCACCAGGGTCGCAGTGGCGATGGCCTCGATCTCGGGAACGATGTAATGGGGCTGTTCCAACTCGATCACCGCGCGCAAGGCGGCGCCGTCGAGCATATTGATCACGTGATGACGGTGCGCCACCTGCATGGCCGGCGCATCGGCGTAGCGGTCCACGGCAATCACCTCAACGCCCAGGCGCTGCAACTCGATCACCACTTCCTTGCCCAGCTCACCCGAGCCACAGAGCAATACACGGGTGGCGCTGGACGACAGCGGCGTGCCAATACGGGGCATGGTCATTCCTCAGAAAATTAAAATTTACGGTGCGACGGTCAGAAATTGTCCTTGCGCCCGGGTACGCTCGGCGCAGCGCAGCAGCACCTCGCGGCGCTCGGCATTGTCCATACGCCCCCAGCGGGTGATTTCCGCGGCACTGCGCTGGCAGCCGATGCAGATATCGGCCTCATCCAGCGCACAGACATGCACGCACGGCGAGACCACAGGTGTTTCTGTGCTCATCAGTCAGTCTGTTCCTGCAGGTCGCGGGCATAACGCTTGGCGTTATGCACATAGTGGGCGGCGCTGGCTTCGAGCATTTTCTTCTGCGGTTCGGTCAGCTCGCGCACCACCTTGCCCGGTGAACCCACCACCAGGCAACCGTCGGGAATTTCCTTACCCTCGGGAATCAGCGCATTGGCGCCGATGATGCAGTTCTTGCCGATCTTGGCGCCATTGAGCACCACCGCATTGATGCCAATCAGGCTGTAGTCGCCCACCGTGCAGCCATGCAGCATGACGTTGTGACCGATAGTCACGCCCTTGCCCAGGGTCAGCGGAAAGCCCATGTCGGTGTGCATCCCCGTACCGTCCTGGACGTTGCTGTTCTCACCGATATGAATCCGCTCGTTGTCCCCGCGCCGCACGGCGT
>NKIE01000325.1 GCA_002256055.1 Pseudomonas sp. PGPPP3
AGGCGTCGCTCTTCTTCCAGACGGCCGGGCGCTTCCAGGCTCATCTTGTGCGGGAACAGGCCTTCTTCCATGCCGACCAGGAACACCCGCGGGAACTCCAGGCCTTTGGCGCTGTGCAGGGTCATCAGTTGCACGCTGTCTTCATGTTCGCTGGCCTGGGTGTCGCCGGCTTCCAGGGAGGCGTGGTCGAGGAAGGCGGCCAGCAGGGTGGTGTCTTCCTCCAGCTCCATGCTCTCGAAGGCGCGGGCGGCGCTGACCAGTTCCTCAAGGTTTTCCACCCGGGCCTGGGCTTTCTCGCCTTTTTCTTCCTTGTGGTAGGCGAGCAGGCCGGATTGCTCGATCACCGTCTGGGTCATCAGCCCCAGGGGCATTTCCAGCACCTTGGCGGCGAGGTTGTCGAGGGTTTCCAGGAAGCCGGCCAGGGCGCCGCAGGCCCGCGCCGGCAAGCCTTTGTTGGCGATGATCAGGCTGATCGCCGCGTGCATCGATAGGTCGGCAGCGCGCGCCTGTTCACGGATGGTCTCGACGGTTTTCTCACCAATGCCACGCGCCGGCACGTTGATCACCCGCTCCAGCGCGGCGTCGTTGCCAGGCTGTGAGAGCAGGCGCAGGTAGGCCATGGCGTTCTTGATTTCGGCGCGTTCGAAGAAGCGTTGACCGCCATAGATGCGGTAGGGGATTTTCTCCCGCAGCAGGGCTTCTTCGAGGGTCCGCGACTGGGCGTTGGAGCGGTAAAGGATGGCGATGTCGCTGCGCTTCAAGCCGTCCTTGCGCAGGGCGTCCATGATCGACTCGACCACATAGCGTGCTTCGTCGTATTCGTTGAAGGCGGCGTACAGGCTGATCGGCTCTCCATCACCGCCGTCGGTCCACAGCTCTTTGCCGAGGCGTCCATGGTTGTTGGCGATCAGCGCGTTGGCGGCCTTGAGGATGCCGGCGGTGGAGCGGTAGTTCTGCTCCAGGCGGATGGTTTCGGCGTCCGGGAAGTCGCGGCTGTACTGATGGATGTTCTCGATTTTCGCCCCGCGCCAGCCGTAGATAGACTGGTCGTCGTCGCCCACCACCATCAGGCTGGCACCGCCCTTGGCGAGGAAACGCAGCCAGGCATATTGCACGGCGTTGGTGTCCTGGAACTCGTCCACCAGGATATGCCGGAAGCGCCGCTGGTAGTGCTCCAGCAGACCGGGATTGTCGCGCCACAGGTCGAGGGCGCGCAGCAGCAGTTCGGAGAAGTCGATCAGTCCAGCGCGCGCGCAGGCGGCCTCATAGGCCTGGTAGATGCTCAGCTGGGTGGCAAGGAACAGGTCGCCGGCCGGCTGGATATGCTGCGGACGCAGGCCTTCGTCCTTCTGCCCGTTGATAAACCACTGCGACTGCTTGGCCGGCCACTTGGCTTCGTCCAGGCCCAGCTCACGAATGACCCGCTTGATCAGGCGCTGCTGGTCGTCGCTGTCGAGTATCTGGAAGTTTTCCGCCAGCTTGGCTTCCTGCCAATGCGCGCGCAGCAGGCGATGAGCCAGGCCGTGAAAGGTGCCGACCCACATGCCCTGAGGGCTGACGCCCATCAGTTGTTCGATGCGATGGCGCATCTCGGCGGCGGCTTTGTTGGTAAAGGTTACCGACAGCACCGAGTGCAGCGAGGCGTGTTCCACCGCCACCAGCCAGGCAATGCGGTGCACCAGTACGCGAGTTTTACCGGAGCCAGCGCCGGCGAGCACCAACTGACGACCCAGCGGGGCTGCTACAGCCTGGCGTTGGGCGTCGTTGAGGGAATTCAACAGGGGGGAGAGGTCATCATGCATGGCGCATTTTAGGCCCGGTTGCCCCTGCATTGCGAGCCGACTGCCGCGCGCGGTGCCCATGGGCGGTGTTTTGGCCGGCTGGGCCCGTGCACGGGAAGTTGATTTGTCGGTCAGTCAGCTGTGGCTCGATACGCTGCCGAGCTAATCGAAAGTTTGGCCGCTTATTGCCGTTCAGCCCGCAGAAAAATTTCTGCGAAGCGTCTAGCGCGGGGTATGCTTCGTGCCAAACCTAGGCCAACCATTATAAGAACAGAGCCTATGCACGCTGTTGATAAGACCCTTTCTGCTGCTCCCGAGTCCGCTCCACTGGCGGGCACCCGGCAGGCCTTTATGGCCGATCTGGCCGTCGAACGCACCCGTCTGTTGTATCAAGGTTCGCAAGTTCCGACCCTGTTGATGCTGCTCAGCGGTGTGGCGTGTGCCTACCTGCTGTGGAGCCCGAGCAACTCTGTGCGCCTGGCCGGTTGGCTGGTGTGGCTGGTGCTGCTGGCAGTGATGCGCCTGATTCAGGTCACGGCGTTCAATGCGGCCTTGCCTTCGCGCCAGGCCGAGCCGCGGTGGCGGCGGATGTTCCTGTTGGGCGCCGGGTTGTCCGGTCTGACCCTGGCCTTCGCCGAGATCGCCCTGGTGCCGCCGGATGCCTTTTTGCAGCAGGCCCTGGTTTACGGCCTGATTGCCGCCGCCATTCTCTCGGCCAGCGTCGCCTATGCCGTCAGCTTGTCGGCGTTTCTGACCTTTACCTTGCCCTGTGTGTTGCCGCCTCTGGGGGTGCTGCTGTTGAGCAACGACCCGCGCCAGGAAAGTTGGGGCGTACTCGGCCTAATTCTCTCTGGCACCTTGTTGCTGGTGACTTGGCAGGTCAACCGACTGGTCACCCGGAATCTACAGCAGCGCTTTCACAACCAGGCCCTGATCGGCAATTTGGAATACGCCAAGCAGCAGGCCGAAGGCCTTAATCAGGAGCTGGCGCGGGAGGTTGAGCAGCGCCGGCGCGCCGAGCGTGAGTTACGCGGTGCCCACGACGAGTTGGAAATGCACGTGCTGCAGCGCACCCTGGAGCTGGACGACACCACCCACGCCCTGAGCAAGAGCGAGGCGCGTCTGGCCCTGGCCCTGGAAGCCAGCGAGCTGGGGCTGTGGGACTGGAACCTGGCCACCGACGCTGTGCACCACTCGCAGTTGCAGGAGCTGCTCGGTCTGCAACCGGAAATGGTCAACGCCATGCTCACCGACCTCAAGCCGCGTCTGCACCCGGACGACGTGTCGGTGCTGCACGCGGTGCTGGTCGAGCACCTCAAGGGGCACACCGATGGCTATGCCGTGGAATACCGCATGCGCCATGCCGCAGGTCACTGGATCTGGGTCGAGGACCGTGGCCGGGCCGTGGAGCGCGATGCACAGGGCCGCGTGCTGCGCATGCTCGGCACCCGTCGCGACATCACCGCGCGCAAAACCCGCGAAGAAGATCAACGGTTGGCTGCCACGGTATTTGAGGCTGCCAGCGAGGGGATCGTGATCCTCGACCCGGACAGCCGGATTCTGGCGGTCAACCGCGCCTTCACCACCGTTACCGGTTATGGCCGCGAGGAGTTGCTGGGCCAGGGCGTCGGCAGCTTTATCCACGGCAGCGATGCGCGCCGCCAGTACCGCCTGATCAGCCTGGAGCTGGAGCGCAGCGGCAGCTGGGAAGGCGAGCTGATGGAGACGCGCAAGAACGGCGAGCTGTACCCGCAATGGCTGCAACTGAGCATGATCCGCGATGCACAGGGACGGGTCAGCCATATCGTGGGTTTCTTCGTCGACCTCACCTCCCGCCGTGAGGCCGAAGAACGCCTGCGTTACCTGTCCAATTACGATGACCTGACCGGCCTGGCCAACCGCACCTTGTTCAAGGAGCGTTTGCACCTCGCGGGCCAACGGGCGCGGCAGAGTGGCCGCAGCCTGGCGCTGCTGCATATCGACCTGGACCGTTTCAAGATTCTCAACGACAGCATTGGCCACGAACTGGCGGACCAGTTGCTGCGGCAGATGAGCCGGCGCCTGGCGCAAGCCATTCCCGAGGCCGAGACCCTGGCGCGTCTGTCCGGTGATGAATTTGCCGTGTTACTGGACTCCTACGGCAGCCTGTCCAGCCTGGCCCGGCTGGCCAGTCGGGTGCTGAGCAAGCTGCGTTTGCCGATCATGGTTGGCGATCAGGAGCTGGTGGTCAGTGCCTCCATCGGCATCAGCCTGTTGCCCGACGATGGCCTGACCTGCGAAGAGCTGCTC
>NKIE01000326.1 GCA_002256055.1 Pseudomonas sp. PGPPP3
CTTATTTGGAACAACCAAATCACGCTCCTCGCGCCTTGCCTCGCGCAAAAACAGGCTCCGGCGCGGCCACGAATGAAACGGCAACAGACCCTAGGCAGCGCCTGAATGATGATTACAGCTTATGTCTAACAGCACCCGCCATGAACTCTCAGCCCTCCTGCGCCTGGCCGGCCCGCTGGTGGCCGCGCAACTGGCCCACGTACTGATGGTGTTCACCGACACAGTGATGATGGGCCTGCTCGGTCCCGCCGCCCTAGCCGCCGGGGCACTCGGCGCGGCCAGCTACAACCTGGTGTCGATCTTCTGCGTCGGGGTGATGGCAGCCGTCGGCAATCTGGTGGCGATCCGCCACGGCGCCGGCGATGGCGAGGGAGTGCGGCACATGACCCAGGCCGGCATCTGGGTTGCCGCCGGCTTGGCCCTGCTGGCGGGCATCCTGCTGTGGTGGATGGAGCCGCTGCTACAACTGGCCGGCCAGCAGGCCGAGAACATCAGCGGCGCCATGACGTTCCTACACAGTCTGGTGTTCGCCCTGCCCGGCTATCTGTTGTTTATGGCCCTGCGCGGTTTCACCAGCGCCCTCGGCCGGCCCGGTCCCGTACTGGCCATCAGCCTGGGCGGCGCCCTGCTCAACTTCGTGCTCAATTACGCGCTGATCAAAGGCCTGTTCGGTCTGCCGCAAATTGGTCTGGCCGGCATCGGCCTGGTCACCGCCATCGTCATGAACGGCATGGCCCTGCTGCTGGCGCTGCATATCCGCTGGCAGCCGTTCTACCGGCCGTGGCCATTACTGACCGGGCTGCTGCGGCCAACCCGACGCAACCTGGCGGAAAACCTGCGCCTGGGCCTGCCCATCGGCGGCACCTATGTGGTCGAGTCCGGTTTGTTCTTCGTTGCTGCCCTGTGCATGGGTGCGCTGGGCAGCACCCAGTTGGCCGCCCACCAAATCGCCATCCAGGCGGTGTACGTGGTGTTTATGGTGCCGGTGGGGATTTCCTACGCCGCCAGCCTGCGCATCGGCAAGCACTATGGCGCCCAACACTGGCACGCGGCACGCCAAACCGGGCGCCTGGCCATCGGCCTGGGCGCCGCGTGCATGCTGGCGTTTGCCCTGTTGTTCTGGCTGGCGCCGCACTGGGTGATCGGCCTGTTCCTCGACCGCGCCGACGCCGGCAACCAGGCGATCATCGAACTGGCCGTCAGCCTGCTGGCGATTGCTGCCTGGTTCGAGCTGTTCGACGGCCTGCAGACCATCGCCATGGGCGCCATTCGCGGCCTCAAGGACGCTCGCACCACGCTGCTGGTAGGGCTGTTCTGCTACTGGGGAATTGGCGCACCAGCCGCCTGGCTGCTGGCCTTCACCCTCGGCTGGGGCGCCGAAGGTGTGTGGTGGGGGCTGGCCATCGGCCTGGCTACCGCCGCCATCGGCTTGACCCTCAGCTTCGAAGCCAAGACTGCGCGCCTACTAAGGCCGCAGCCGGCAACGGTTTGTCTGTCGTAGGGTGTAAATCGACTCAGGACGACAAACCGGCCAACAGTGCCTGATGCCGGCCGAACACCAGAAAGCGCGCCAACTCGCTGAGCGGCAGAGGCTTGCTGATCAGGTAACCCTGCACCTGGTCGCAGCCAAACTGGCGCAGCAAGGCCAATTGCTCGATCGTCTCCACCCCCTCGGCAACCACCTGCAGATGGAGGTTGTGGCCCAGATTGATCATCGCCTGCACAAGCCGATAGCTGGCCGGCTCCGCCCCCATACCGCCGACAAAACTCTTGTCGACCTTGAGCAAGGTGATCGGCAGATTGTTCAGGTGCACGAAGGAGGAGAAACCGGTGCCGAAATCATCCAAGGAGAAGCGCACCCCCAGTTGACCGAGGGCCGCCATGGTCTGCTGCACCTGATCACTGCGGCGCATCACTGCGGTTTCGGTGAGTTCAAACTCCAGCCACTGGGCGTCGACGCCACGGTCGGCAATCAGCCGGGTGAGGGTCGGCAGCAACTGGCTGTCCTGAAACTGGCGAAACGACAGGTTGACCGCCATGTGCAGGGCCGGCAGGCCGCGTCCGCGTAGCCACTGCATGTCGCGTAGGGCGCGGGCAATCACCCAGTAGCCGAGCGGCACGATCAGGCCGCTCTCTTCCGCCAGCGGAATAAATTCATCCGGGGTTAGCAGCCCGCGCTCGGCATGCCGCCAGCGCACCAAGGCTTCCAGACCAACCACTTCACCACTTTGCAGACACAGCCGCGGCTGGTAGTGCAGCTCCAGCTCGTCGCGGCGCAGGGCTCGGCGCAGCTCGCCTTCGAGGTCGGCGCGGCTGCGCGCGCCGCGGCTATGGCGCTCGTCATACACACTGAAATTGCAGCCCTCGGTGTGCTTGGCCTGCTGCATGGCGATGTGCGCATGCCACATCAACAGGTCGGCACTGACGCCCTCACTGGCCTCCGCCACCCCCAGGCTGCAGCCGATCAGCAGGCTCTCGCCATCGACCCAATATGGCTCGGCCAAGGCCTCGGTAATCTGCTCGACAATCCGCAGGGCACGGCCTGGATCGCGGCGAATATCTAGCAGCAGGGCAAACTCATCGCTGCCCAGGCGCGCCAGTTGATCGCAGGCCTCTAGCTCGCCCTTGAGGCGCGCCACCACTTGCAGGATCAGATGGTCACCAGCCTGATAACCTAGGGTGTCATTGGCGTGGCGAAAGTTGTCCAGGTCCAGGTGCGCCATGGCCAGGCCACGACCGGCGAACTCACTCAGGCGCGCGCGCAACAGGGTGTGAAAACCCTGGCGGTTGGCGATGGCGGTCAGCGGGTCTTGTTCCGTCAGGCGCTGCACGGTGCTGCGCAAATTACCGTGCTCGCCCACATAGCGCAGGCAGCGGCGCAACACATCGCTGGTCAGGCTATCGCGTACCAGCCAGTCAGTGACGCCGACGGGCGCCTCAATCGGTTCCTGCTCCAACAGCAACACAGTTGGCAAACGGCAGCGCCCAGGGGCCGGCAAGCTCGCCGGGGTACTCAGCAACAGGCCACGCTCCTGCTCATCGAACAGGCTGCAAGCGGCCTCCCAGGAAGGTGCGGTAATCAATGCGGCGGGATTGCCAAGCGCCTGCAGGCAATCGCGTAACAGCGACGACCATTCAGTCTCGGCCAACAGGACTAACCGCAAGGGTTCAACAAGCGCGGACAAACAACCTCCCCAGGTAAGAGTCGTAGCAGCCCCCCTGGCTTATCTGCGCCGTTATCGGCGTCATTTTTGTTGCGCATCCCTACGCTGCGGGCCAGAGCTTGCGGCAAAGCGCCAGGCGCGGCAACCGCCATCAATCGGCACCCACGCACTTATTGCGCGCAAAGCGCCAACCACTGCGCAATCCGAGCGATTGCCCGGCAATGGCCCAGCGGCTCCTGCTGGCCCCACGAGCCTGTTAAAATGCCCGCCCTTCTTTTCCCGAGCCAGAGCCCACGATGTCCCGACTCAATCCCCGGCAGCAAGAAGCCGTGAACTATGTCGGCGGCCCGCTTCTGGTGCTCGCTGGCGCAGGCTCCGGCAAGACCAGCGTAATCACCCGCAAGATCGCCTACCTGGTGCAGCAGTGCGGCATCCGCGCCCAACATATCGTCGCCATGACCTTTACCAACAAGGCCGCGCGGGAAATGAAAGAGCGCGTCAGCAGCCTGCTCAAGGGCCCCGAGGCGCGCGGTCTGACGGTGTCGACCTTCCACAACCTGGGGATGAATATCATCCGCAAGGAATACGCGGCACTGGGCTACAAGCCGGGTTTCTCGATCTTCGACGAAGGCGATATCAAGGCCCTGCTCAGCGACATCATGCAGAAGGAATACGCCGGCGACGACGGCACCGATGAGGTAAAGAACTACATCGGCAGCTGGAAGAACGACCTGATCCTGCCCGAGGAGGCCCTGGCCAACGCGCGCAACCCCAAGGAACAGACCGCCGCCATCGTCTACCTGCACTACCAGCGCACGCTCAAGGCATATAACGCGGTGGACTTCGACGACCTGATCCTGATGCCGGTGAAGCTGTTTCAAGACAACCCCGACATCC
>NKIE01000327.1 GCA_002256055.1 Pseudomonas sp. PGPPP3
ACACGGCGGCAATGGCCACGTAGAGCTTCCAGCCGCCGGAGAACAGCTTCCAGCCAGAAGCATTCTTCTCGCAGTACACGGCATCATCGAAGTCGCGGGCATCTTCACCATCGATGGTAACGAACGGCAGGTGGCGCAGATCGATGCGCTTTTCCTTGTCCTTCTCTTCCACCTGCGGTTTGAGCTTGGCAGCCTCGGCCACCACAGCATCTGGCCAGACGTGAGGAATGTCGTAGCTGCGCAGCGCAACGTCGATTTCCATGCCCGGCGCCATGTAGTTGCCGACCACTTCGACAATATCGCCCTGCGGCTGGAAGCGCGGCGTAGGCCAATGGGTGATTTTTACTTCAACGAACTGGCCGATCTTGGCATTGCCTGCACGGCCCGGCGTCACCAGCACTTCCTGCTGAATCTTCGGGTTGTCGGCGAGCACAAAGCCAATGCCACCTTCCTCGTAGTAACGACCAACGAGAGATTCGTGTGCACGGGAGATCACTTCCGCAATCGCGCCTTCGCGCCGACCGCGGCGATCCAAACCAGAAACACGTGCCAAAGCACGGTCACCATCAAAGACCAGGCGCATCTGACTCGGACTGAGGAACAGATCATCACTGCCATCATCAGGAATCAGGAAGCCAAAGCCGTCGCGATGACCGCTAACCCGGCCAAGGATCAAATCAAGCTTGTCCACCGGCGCATAAGTGCCGCGGCGGGTGTAAATCAACTGACCGTCACGCTCCATGGCGCGCAAACGGCGGCGCAAGGCCTCGACCTGATCTTCAGTGGTCAGGCCAAACTCTTCCACCAGCTGCTCGCGATTCGCGGGCGAACCGCGGTCGGACAGCTGCTGCAAAATCAGCTCACGGCTGGGGATGGGGTTGTCATATTTTTCCGCTTCACGAGCGGCCTCGGGATCGAGGGATTGCCAATCGGCCATTAGAAAGAATTCACCTTGTCTACTTAGATAATATTTGCCATGTGCCTATTGAAGCGCGAAACGACCGTGTTGGTCAGCCTAACCGCTAGAATAAAATTATTTTCACAACAGGTGTTTACAAGTCTAAACCTCATCCGTATAGTGCGCACCCACAACGACGGCAAACGTTGTTGTGACAGAGACTAGATGAGCGATCATCGAACTCTAATGCCCAGGTGGCGGAATTGGTAGACGCACATGGTTCAGGTCCATGCGGTGGCAACACCGTGGAAGTTCGAGTCTTCTCCTGGGCACCAAATTACCAAACAAAGAACCGAGCCAATGGCTCGGTTTTTTGTGCGCGCATGAAAATTGTTTCTCAGCATACAACACGGCTCACACCCGAAACTGGCCAAGACTCCCCCTGAGCTGAGCTGCCAACCCATCAAGCGCTCGCCCACTGGCCGCAGTAGCCGCTACCGCCTGCTCCGCACGCTGCGCCTCCTGAAGAATATTTTCTACCCGGCCGCGCACACTCGCCGCCCCCTGTGCCTGATGTTCAGCCGCCAGAGTGGCGCAATTGATAGCCTCGTGCACGCCATCCACCAGCGCCTGCACCGACTGCTGCAGGCGGGAACTGTCCCGCAGCGCTGCCAACCCTTCAGTTGCCTGCCGTCCCGCCAACCCAACCGCCCCGACAGCTTCGCGCGCACCACCTTGCAGAGCGCCGATATGCGCCTGGATATCGCCCGTCGACTGCTGCGTCTTGCTGGCCAACGCACGCACCTCGTCCGCCACCACCGCAAAACCCCGCCCACTCTCACCCGCCCGCGCAGCCTCGATAGCCGCATTCAGCGCCAACAAGTTGGTCTGCTCGGCAATCCCATGGATAACCGTCAACACCACCTCAATCTGCTCACTTTGCCGGGCCAGCCGCTCAATCACCGCCGCCCCCACCTCGACACTGACCACCAACTCCTCAATCAGGTGCCCGACCTTGCCTGCGATCGCCCCATTCTCGTGAGCAGCCTCGCGAATAGCCTGCACGCGCTGCAGGGCGTGCTGCATGGCCTGACTCTCTGCATGCGCCTCATCAGCCATGTGCGCTAAAGCCTGCAAGCTGGCAGCCACCTCATCACGCTGCCGCCCTGCGGCTGCCTCGGCAGTCACGCTACGCTGCGCCAATCCGGCAATCTCCTGCCCGACTTGCTGTGCAACGTCGCCCGCCTCGCGCACGATCGGCTGCAGCTTGGCCACGAAGCGGTTCACTGCCGCCGCCATATCGACGATCTCGTCGCGACCAGCCAACTCAATGCGCCGTGTCAAATCCCCCTCACCAGCCGCTAGATCATCCAAAGCGATGACCAGCAGACGCAGCCTGCTTAGCACCCGCCGCCCCAGCACCAGCGCCAGCAACAGCAACAGCGCCACACCCACCAGCGCCAAACCAACCCCTATATTGCGACGCAAATCCGTGGCTGCCGCCTGAACCACAGCACGACTGCCCGCCTGCATCCCCAGCGTCGCCTCCTCGGCAGCCCGCAGTCGCGCACCAAGGACAGCGCTACTGTCCGCCGCAGCACCACTCAAACCATCGGAAACCAACTGCCCGCTGCCAGCGATCAACTCGACAAACCGCTTATCCAGCGCAGCAAGATCCATGTCGACCTTTTCTGTCGAGACCGCCAGCAGCACTTTGCCAATCTCTGACCCCAAGGGACTGATTGGCGCCTGCGCGATATAGACCGAGGCGTCGGCCTGAGCTGCCGCTAACACCTTGTCCAGCGCCCCCTTTCCCTGACCGCGCGCCAGCAGCGCCTGCACGCGCTTATCCTGACGATTGAGATGACGGGTCAGCCGTTCACCACTGGCATTGGTATATATGGCGAACAAAACATCCGGATTGCGCTGAGCCATGCGTGCCAACTCAGTCAGTGCCGGCACATCGTTATCCCAGATGGCCTTTGGCGCGCCCGCGGCCAGGCGCGCGGCCTGGTCATCCGCCGCGCGCCTGAGCCCAGCCACCAACACCTCTCGCAAGCGCACTTGCTCCTCTTCCAGGCGCACCGACAAACCCGCCGCCAGCCGCTCCTCGGTACGCTGCGAAAGACTCGCCAATCCGGCCCGCACCTCCTGCCCGGCACGCTCAAGCTCAGCAGCGATCACTCGTACATCCTCGCCCAAGTGCGTATCCAGGGTTTCCACCAACTGCACGATAGTGGCGCGCGTCAACGCCAAGGCCAGACCCACCTCAATCACCAAGGCCACCCCCAGCGCAATAAACACCGGACGCAGCAAACGACTACGCAACAGCAAGAGAATGGCCGACACGCACTTACCCCTCAACGCAGAACAACCTCAGCACCACGCTTGAGTTATAGCCCACCCCCGGCAACAAGCAGTAAACGCCCCCCCCAAAAACAAAAAAGGGCCGCCAATGGCGCCCCTTTTTCTACAGCACCGAACAATCAGGCAAACGGGTGACGCAAAACGATGGTCTCGTTGCGATCCGGGCCAGTGGAGACGATATCAATCGGCGCCCCAACCAGCTCCTCGATACGCGCAATGTAATGGCGCGCATTGACCGGCAGCTCTTCCAGAGTCTTCG
Source organism: Pseudomonas sp. PGPPP3 (assembly GCA_002256055.1). Lineage (GTDB taxonomy): Bacteria > Pseudomonadota > Gammaproteobacteria > Pseudomonadales > Pseudomonadaceae > Aquipseudomonas. The sequence continues at coordinate 3,525 of NKIE01000327.1, forward strand.
CCCCAAGTGTCGACTCACTCCAACCCGGCACTTCCTCATACACTGGCTGCAAGCCGATGTAGCTGTCAGCATCGGTAGGCGCAGCAATCACCGCACCCCGCTCGTCCTGATAGCCGACACAGATGCGAATGGTCTCCAGACCATCCAGCACGTCCAGCTTGGTCAGGCACAGGCCTGAGATGCTGTTGATTTCGATGGCACGACGCAGGATGACCGCATCGAACCAACCGCAACGGCGCGCACGACCAGTCGTCGAACCAAACTCATGGCCACGCTTGGCGAGAAAGGCACCCGTCTCATCAAACAGCTCAGTCGGGAACGGGCCAGAACCAACACGAGTGGTGTAGGCCTTGGTGATACCGAGGATGTAGTCGAGGTACATCGGACCAAAACCCGAACCGGTGGCGATGCCGCCGGCCGTGGTATTGGAACTGGTCACGTACGGATAGGTACCGTGATCGATGTCCAGCAACGAACCTTGGGCACCCTCAAACATGATGTCTTTATCAGCAC
>NKIE01000328.1 GCA_002256055.1 Pseudomonas sp. PGPPP3
CCAGCACCGCGCGGGTGGCCACCGGTTTTGCACTGGGCGCCGGCCTGGCCCTGGCCATCGGCGCACTGGTGGGCCTGTCGCGCACCGCCGAGCGGGCGCTGGACCCCAGCTTCCAGGCGCTGCGCGCCATCCCCTCGCTGGCCTGGGTGCCGCTGCTGCTGCTGTGGCTGGGCATCGACGAGGCGCCCAAGCTGACGCTGATCGCCATCGGCGCCTTCTTCCCCGTCTACATGGGCGTGGCCTCGGGCTTCCGCGACGTGGACCGCAAGCTGGTGGAGGTGGGCCGGCTGGCCCGGCTGAGCCCGCTGGCCCTGGTGCGCCGGGTGCTGCTGCCGGCCGCGATGCCGGCGGTGATGACCGGCCTGCGCAACGGCCTGAGCCTGGCCTGGATGTTCATGGTGGCCGCCGAGCTGATCGCCGCCAGCCGTGGCCTGGGCTACCTGCTGACCGACGGCCGCGAGACCAGCCGCGCCGACATCGTGCTGGGCGCCATCGTCCTGCTGGCCGTGCTGGGCAAGCTCAGCGACAGCGCCATGCGCGCACTGGAACGCCGCCTGCTGGGCTGGCGCGACACCTACGACACAGCGGCGGGAGGGCACCGGACATGAGCGTCGCCCGGCCGCCCGAAGACGCGCGCACCGCAGCGCCTGCGCGCGAAGGAGTTCCCTTGGACGCACCGCTGCTCGAACTGGCCATCCAACGCAAGCGCTTCGGCACGGCGTTGATCCTGGCGGACCTGCACCAGCAGGTGCGCGCCGGCGAGGTGATCGCCGTGGTGGGCGCCAGCGGCTGTGGCAAGAGCACGCTGCTGCGCATCATCTCCGGCCTGGAGCAGCGCTACGAGGGCCATGTGCTGCTGGACGGCCAGCCGGTGACTGGCCTGAGCCGCGACATCGGCTTCATCTTCCAGGAGCCGCGGCTGTTCCCCTGGCTGACCGTCACCGAGAACGTGGGCTTCGACCTGGGCCGCACCTGGCGCCGCCAGCCGGCCGTGGCCCGGCGCATCGCCGAGCTGCTGGCCGAGGTGGGGCTGAGCGCGCTGGGCGATGCCCTGCCCAAGCAGCTGTCGGGCGGCCAGGCGCAGCGCGGGGCCAGCGCGCGCGGGCTGTTCACGCAACCACGCGTGCTGCTGCTGGACGAGCCGTTCTCGGCCGTGGATGCCTTCACCCGCATGGCGCTGCAGGACCTGCTGCTGCGCGTGGCGCGCCACCACGGCACCACGGTGCTGCTGGTGACCCACGACATCGACGAGGCCACCACCCTGGCCGACCGGGTGTGGGTGCTGGACAGCCACCCCGACACCGGTGGCAGCCTGGCCGCCGACATCGCCATCCCGCTGCCGCAGCCGCGCCAGCGCGACCTGTCCGCGCTGGCCACCCACCGCAGCGCCGTGCTGCATGCGCTGCAGGCGGTGCACGCGATCTGACAGCCGCAGGGCCTGGTGCCTGTCCGCACTGCAGGCCACCACTGCCGGCCCCACTGCGCATAAGCAAACACGGATTGCTTCGTTTCGTGCAGACCGCCCAGCACCTATGGTGGCGGCAGACGGCCCGAGGTGGCCGCACCCCCTTGGCCAGAACACGCACACCGCACCATGTCACTCAAGATCCTGTGGTTCATCCCCACCCACGGCGACAGCCGCTACCTGGGCACCTCGCGCGGCGGCCGCCACGCCGATCTGGCGTACTTCAAACAGGTGGCCGTGGCCGCCGACAGCCTGGGCTACGAGGGCGTGCTGATCCCCACCGGCCGCAGCTGCGAAGACCCGTGGACCGTGGCCACCGCCCTGATCGACGCCACCAAGCGCCTGAAGTTTTTGGTGGCCCTGCGCCCCGGGTTGATGACGCCGGCGCTGGGTGCGCGCATCGCCGCCAGCTTCGACCGGCTGTCGGGTGGCCGCCTGTTGATCAACCTGGTGACCGGTGGCGACGCCGAAGAGCTGGAGGGCGACGGCCTGTTCCTGCCCCATGCCGAGCGCTACCAGCTGTCCAGCGAGTTCATGACCATCTGGCGTGAGATCCTGGCCCGCAGCCACCGCGGCGAGTCCTTGGACTTCGACGGCCAGCAGCTGCAGGTCAAGGGCGCCAAGCTGCTGTACCCGCCGGTGCAGGCACCCTACCCGCCGCTGTTCTTTGGCGGCTCATCGCCCGAGGCCCACGAGCTGGCCGCGGCGCAGCTGGACACTTACCTCACCTGGGGCGAGCCACCCGCGGCCGTGGCCGCCAAGGTGGCCGATGTGCGTGCACGCGCCGCCCGCCACGGCCGCACGCTGACCTTCGGCATCCGGCTGCATGTGATCGTGCGCGAGACCGAGGACGCGGCCTGGGCCGCCGCCGCCGAGCTGGTGCAGCACCTGGACCCAGCCACCGTGGCCACGGCGCAGAAGAAGTTTGCGGCCATGGACAGCGAGGGCCAGCGCCGCATGGCCGCGCTGCACGGCGGCCAATTCAACCCCGGCAACATCCGCGAAGGCCTGGAAGTGGCCCCCAACCTGTGGGCCGGCGTGGGCCTGGTGCGTGGCGGTGCCGGCACGGCCCTCGTGGGCAACCCGCAGCAGGTGGCCGACCGGATCAAGGAATACGCCGATCTGGGCCTGGAGTACTTTGTGCTCTCGGGCTACCCGCACCTGGAAGAGGCCTACCGCTTTGCCGAGCTGGTGTTCCCGCTGCTGCCGTTGGGCCTGCGCGAGAAGCTGAGCGCGCCCGCGCTCACCGGCCCGTTCGGCGAGATCGTGGCCAACACCTACGTGCCTCCGGCCAAGGCCGTGGCCCAAGCCGCGTCCTGATCGCCTCGCCCACCGCTTCCCCCGCACCGCACCGCCGCACCGCCATGTCGTCACCGTCTTCCTCTGCCCCGGCGCTGCGCGCTGTCGGTCACCGCCTCATCCCCTGGCTGGTGCCGCTGCTGATCCTGCTGCTGTGGGAGGCGGCCTCGGTGCTGGGCTGGCTGTCCACACGCGTGCTGCCCGAGCCGCTGGCCGTGGGCAAGGCCTTCTGGACGCTGGCCAGCAACGGCGAGATGGCCACCCACGTGGCCGTCAGCACCCGGCGCGCGGCCATCGGCTTTGCCGTAGGCGGTGGCCTGGGCCTGCTGCTGGGCCTGCTGACCGGTACCTTCAAGCTCGGCGAGACGCTGCTGGACAGCACGCTGCAGATGGTGCGCAACATCCCGGCACTGGCGCTGATCCCGCTGGTCATCCTGTGGTTCGGCATCGACGAGACGGCCAAGCTGTTCCTGGTGGCACTGGGCGTGTTCTTCCCGATCTACCTCAACACCTTCCACGGCATCCGCTCGGTGGACAAGGGTTTGATCGAGATGGCGCGCAGCTACGGCCTGAGCAGCTGGCAGCTGTACCGCCAGGTCATCCTGCCCGGCGCCCTGCCCAGCATCCTGGTGGGCGTGCGTTTCAGCCTGGGGCTGATGTGGGTGCTGCTGATCGTGGCCGAAACCATCTCGGCCCAGGCCGGCATCGGCTACCTGACGATGAACGCCCGCGAGTTCCTGCAAACCGATGTGGTGCTGGTGGGCATCCTGCTGTACGCGCTGCTGGGCAAGCTGGCCGACGTGGCCGCCAAGGGGCTGGAGCGCTGGTGGCTGCGCTGGCACCCGGGCTACGCCACCTGAGCGACAACCGCGCACACCCATGACCTCGCACATCCTCGAACTGAACAGCGCCACCCTGGTGGCCCAAGACGGCCTGGCCCACGGTGGCCTCAGCGGTGCCGCGGTGCCGCGCAGTGCCGCACCCACCGACACCACGCCTGGCCTGGGGCTGCGCCTGCGCGGCCTGGCCTAGGCCTACGGCGCGCGCACCGTGCTCAGCCAGGTGGACCTGGACATCGCCCCGGGCGAGTTTGTGGCCATCGTCGGGCGCAGCGGCTGCGGCAAGAGCACGCTGCTGCGGCTGCTGGCCCAGCTGGAGCAACCCAGCGCTGGCCAGGTGCACACCAGCGACGGCCAGCCGCTGGCCGCGCAGCGCGAGGCGCTGCGCATCATGTTCCAGGACGCCCGGCTGCTGCCCTGGAAGTCGGTG
>NKIE01000329.1 GCA_002256055.1 Pseudomonas sp. PGPPP3
GGCGTAGCCATGCAGTGGCGCGGTGATCAGGCCGTCGAAATCCCAGAAAGTGCGCATGCCGTCCAGCGGCCCCAGTTGTTCCAGAATGCTCAGGTTCTGACTCGCGCCGGCGTCGGCGAAGCGACGCTTCTTGGCCTGCACGTAGGCCGTCAGTTCACGCATAAAGTGCGCCTGATACACGCGGGAAAAGCCCAGGCCGATGCGGTCGGCGCAGTGGTCCAGGCGAAACGGCACCGACACTGCCACCGCCGCCTGCAGGCCGGATTGCTCGCCACGTTCGCCGAGGTACTTGAGCAGCACATTGCCGCCCAGCGAATACCCCACCGCATACAGCGGTGCTAGCGGTCGGGCGGCTTGCAGATGGGCGATGACCAGGCCGAGGTCGTCGCTGACCCCGGAGTGGTAACCGCGTGGCAACAGGTTCGGCTCGCCGGAACAGCCGCGCCAGTTCAGCGCCACGCTGGCCCAGCCTTGCGCGGCCAGGGCCTGTTGCTGGCCGAGGATGTAATGGGAGCTGGAGGAGCCTGTCAGCCCGTGCAGCAGCAACACCAGCGGCGCCTCGGCGTCGTGGGGGCCGTGCCAGTCCAGGTCGATAAAGTCGCCATCGGCCAGCCACAGCCGCTCACGGGTGCGCTCCAGGGTGACGGGTGTGCGCAGAAACGATGCCCAGAGGGTTTGCAGGTGGGCGCCGGGCAACCACCAGGCGGGCTTGAATCTTGGGTTCATGGGTGTTGGCCGTAGCCCGGATGCAATCCGGGGGAGTCGATAGCGTGCCCCGCGGTTAACCGAGGGGCGAGGGCTTAGGTGGCGCTGCGTTCCCACAGCGCGTAATACACCTGGCCGGCCTTCTGCTCGCGGTGCAGGCGCCAGTTGCCGGGCAGGCCGAGGCTGGAGGGCGGGTTTTCGCTTTCGGTGTAGACCCAGGCGTCGGCGGCCAGCCAGCCCTTTTCTTCCAGCAGGGTGCAGGCCGGCAGCAGCAGGCCTTGACTGAACGGCGGGTCGAGGAACACCAAATCGAACGATGTCGCGGGCTGTTGCTCCAGGTGGCGCAGGGCGTCGGTCTGCAGCAGTTGGCCGTTGTCGCAGCGCAGGGTCAGCAGGTGGCCGCGCAGGCTGTTGATGGCCGCGCTATTGAGGTCCAGGGCCAGGGCGCTGCCGGCGCCGCGCGACAGGGCTTCGAGAAACAGTGCGCCGCTGCCGGCGAACACATCCAGCACTTTGGCGCCTTCGACGTAGGGCGCCAGCCAGTTGAACAGCGTTTCACGCACGCGGTTGGGCGTGGGGCGCAGGCCGTGGGCCATGGGAAAGTCGAACTGGCGTGAGCGCCATTGGCCACCAATGATCCGCAGCTGGCCTTGGCCGCCGTGGGCGGGGACGGCTTTGTGCGAGGGGGTGCGAGTGCGCATCAGTGCTCCGGGATGCCAGTAGGTTGTGCGGTAGGTCGCTCGGTCGGGGCCGGCAATGGTTTTTGTGCCACGGTTGGGCCGGCGCTAACGATCAGCATGGCCTCGGGGCTGAGGTGTTTGGCCATGGCAGTTTTTACTTGTTCGATGTTGAGCGCCTGGATCTGCGCCATGAAATCTTCCAGATAGGTCAGCGGCAGGTCGTAAAAACCCATGGAGCCGAGCTGACCGACGATGTCGGCGTTGCTGGCGGTGGACAGCGGGAAGCTGCCAGCCAGTTCGCGCTTGGCGTCGTCCAGCTCCTTTTGCGTCGGGCCGTTGGCCAGGTAGTCGCGCAGGATGTCCTGCACCAGTGTTAGGGCGCCTTCACTGAGTTCAGCGCGGGTCTGCATGTTGATCATAAACGGCCCACGCGCCTGCATGGCGCTGAAGCCGGAGTAGATGCCGTAGGTCAGGCCACGCTTCTCGCGCACTTCTTCCATCAGGCGGGTGCCGAAGCCGCCGCCACCGAGGATCTGGTTGCCGATATACAGCGCGGCATAGTCGGGTTCGCGGCGGTCGATGCCGAGCTGGGCCAGCAGCAGGTGGGTCTGCTTGGAGGGGTGCTCGATATGCTGGCGGCCAGCTTTCGGCACGCCTGGCTGAGGGGTTTTGGCCAGGGCCGGACCTTTTGGCAGGGCGGCCGAGACTTGGGCGCTGATGGCTTCGGCCTCGCTGCGGCTAAGGTCGCCGACCACGGCGATCACCGCATTGCTGGCGGTGTAGGCCTTAGCGTGGAAGGCGCGCAGCTGTTCAAGCGTAATGGCTGGGATCGACTGGGCGTTGCCGTCGCTCGAGTGGGCGTAGGGGTGGCTGCCGTAGAGGGCTTCGAACAGGGCAATGCCAGCCAGTTTGCCGGGGTTCTGCTTTTGGTATTCGAAGCCGGCCAAGAGCTGGTTCTGGATGCGCACCAGGGAGTCGGCCGGAAAGGTCGGTGCGCCGAGCACTTGAGTAAACAGTGCCAGGGCCGGCTCGCGCAGCTCGCGTTGGCTGAGGCTGCGCAGGCTGGCGACGGCCATGTCACGGTAGGCGCCATTGCCGAAGTTTGCGCCGAGGCCTTCGAAGCCTTCGGCGATGGCGCTTACGTCTTTGCCGGCAACGCCTTCATTGAGCATGGCGTTGGTCAGCATGGCCAGGCCGGGTACGTCGCCGTCCTGGCTGCTGCCGGCGGCGAAGGTCAGGCGCAGGTCGAACATTGGCAGTTGCGGCGCGGCCACAAACAGCACCTTGGCGCCTTCGGCGGTTGTCCAGGTCTGGATGTCCAGAGCGCGGCGGGCCGGTGCCTGGCCGTCGAGGGCGGCCAGGGATTCCAGCGCGGGGGTGGTCGCTGCGCTCGGCGCCGCTGGCGTGCTAGTGGAGGTGCTCTGCATGGCCACCATCAGGCCGAGAAAGATCAGCAGGGTCAGGACGATCAGGCCCAACAGGCCGTAGCGCATACCGTTACGCTCAGTCATGGCGGGTGTCCTCGGGGAGAATATGGGCAACGCTCAGGCGGTCGCGAGTGAAATAGGTGCGGGCGGCTTGCTGGATGTCGCTGGGGGTGACGGCGCTCAGTTCGGCCAGTTCGCCATCCATCAGCTGCCAGGACAGGCCTACGGTTTCCAGCTGGCCAATGGTGGTGGCCTGACTGGTGATCGAGTCGCGCTCATAGACCAGGCCGGCGATCACCTGGGCACGCACGCGGGCCAGCTCCTCGGCGCTCGGCGGGGTGGTTTTCAGATCTTCCAGCTGGCGCCAGAGGCCGGCTTCGACCTCGGCCAAGGTTTTACCTTTTTGCACGTTGGGTGTGGCACTGAGAACGAACAGGCTGTCACCACGGGTGTAAGCGTCGTAGCTGGAACCGGCCCCGGAGACCAGTTCTTCGCCGCGTTCTAGGCGGCTCGGCAGGCGCGCGCTGTAGCCGCCATCGAGCAGGGCGCCGATCAGGCGCAGGGCATGCACCTCGCGCGGGGCTTTGCTGGTGGCCAGGCCGGGCACGTTGAAGCCCATCATCAGGCTCGGCAGTTGGGTCGGTAGATGCAGGGTTAGCAGGCGCTGACCGGGGGTGCTCAGCTCCAGGGGGATTTGCGCCTGGGGCACCGGCCGTTGGGCGATGCTGCCGAAGTAGCGCTGCGCCAGGGCGTGGACCTCGCTGGGCACCACGTCGCCGACCACCACCAAGGTGGCGTTGTTGGGCACGTACCAGGTTTCGTACCAGGCCCGCAGCTCCTCGACGGTCATGCGTTCGAGGTCAGCCATCCAGCCAATGGTCGGGGTGTGGTAGCCACTGGCGGGGAAGGCCAGGGCCTGGAAGCGCTCATAGGCCTTGGCTGAGGGGTTGTCCTCGGTGCGCAGGCGGCGTTCTTCCTTGATCACCTCGATCTCGCGCTTAAATTCTTCCGGCGGCAGGCGCAGGCTGGCCAGGCGGTCGGCCTCCAGCTCGAAGGCGACGCTCAGGCGGTCGCTGGCCAGCACTTGGTAATAGGCGGTGTAGTCGTCGCTGGTGAAGGCGTTTTCTTCCGCGCCCAGTTCGCGCAGCACCCGTGAGGATTCGCCGGGGCCGAGCTTGGCGCTGCCCTTGAACATCATGTGTTCGAGTGCGTGGGCCCGGC
>NKIE01000330.1 GCA_002256055.1 Pseudomonas sp. PGPPP3
CCTTGGTGCCGACCTTGACCACCAGCGACGAGCCTTTGACCTTGAGGTCTTTGATCACAGTGATGGTGTCGCCGTCCTGCAGGACGTTGCCAACCGAGTCTTTGATGACTTTGTCGTCGTCAGCATTTGCGTCTGCGGCGGCGGTCGCAGACCACTCGTGGGCGCATTCCGGGCAGACCAGCATGGCGCCGTCTTCATAGGTGAATTCGGAATTGCATTTAGGGCAGGACGGCAGAGTGCTCACGGGGTCTTCTCGTTCGGGGCGGTAAAAGGCCGTGCATTGTATAAGGTTTTGCCGTGTTTGCGGCTGTCTTGGTTGATAGGACTGCCGCTATCCCTTCAGGGGCGTGGCCTGGCGCTTGCTACCACCTGTCGGTTGATGGTTTTGCAGGCTCTTGAGTGATGGGTCGCAGCTAGAGTTAAGCAGGAGAGTGACTGCTTGGGAGGTGTGTATGTATCTGGTGCGGCTGTTGTATGTCAGCAAGGTCAGTAACGGTTTCAGCAAGAACGATTTGCAGAGCATTCTCGCCAAGGCGAGTGAGCACAATCAGTCCAGAGGTATTACCGGCATGCTCGCCTTTAATGGCGACTACTTTTTGCAGGTGCTTGAGGGTGGGCGCGGTGCAGTCAACCAGTTGTATCAGCGCATCACTACTGACAGCCGCCATGAACACCTTCTGCTCTTGCAGCTCAGTGAGATAACCGAGCGATTGTTTGCAGACTGGGCCATGGCCTATGTGCCTACCGCGCTGTTAACCCGTGATCTATTGCTGCGTTTCGGCAGTGATGCTCAGTTTCGTCCCCTGCAAATGAGTGCGCAAAGCTGCATTGGCTTATTGCAGAGCTTTCGCGATCGTTTGCAGGCGGCCTGAGGTCTCATGCCCCTGTTTGGGCGGGACATTTAGCGCTGTCGGTGTGGGCTTGTCTGTTGCCGTTTGTGGGCGCGATATGAGCCGTATCGGGATTACTTTCACCTGTGGGTGGGGCATCCAGTGGGGTGAGTGGGTTGGCGTTTGTCAAAATTGATGGGGATTGGCTGTTTAAAATAAAAAACTACCAAAACTCGCGCATTTGAAAAAATCGTTATAAATCATCTAGTTATGTTTTTTTGTTTGAGCTGTTTTTGTGGGTTTTGTGGTTTTTGGCCGGGTATTTCGTCGTAATTGTTTGACATATTTTACGAGCTTGGCAGACTGCGCGGCCGTGGTGGCAGGCAAATTAGCCTGACTACGGGGTGGCCAAACGGATTTGCACCGCCAACCAAAAACAACAATTGATTGCCTGTCGCGGCGCCTTGCCCGAACTGCCTTGTGCGGGTCGGCACACCTCGGCAGGCCTGAGCCACTGGAACAAAAAACATGCTGATCTGGTTTGTTGTGGGTTACCTGCTGATCACGGTAGGGATTGGTCTCTACGCTTCAACGCGCGTGCATAACTCCAAGGACTTTGCGGCCGGTGGTCGCAGTATGTCGTTCCCGTTGGTGATGGCCATGGTGTTCGCCACCTGGTTTGGTTCGGAGGCCGTGTTGGGTATCCCGGCCACGTTCATTGAAGAAGGCTTCGCTGGCATCGTTGAAGACCCGTTCGGCTCCTTCGGGTGCCTGATGTTGGTGGGCATCTTTTTCGCTCGCAAGCTCTACCGCATGAACCTGCTGACCCTCGGCGACTTCTTCCGCAAGCGCTTCGGTCCGCGGATCGAACTGGCCGCCAGTCTGGTGATCATGGCCTCGTACCTGGGTTGGATTGCCGCGCAGTTGACCGCCCTTGGCGTGGTTTTCAACGTGTTGTCCGACGGCTCCATCAGCGTTACCCAAGGCATGCTGATTGGTACGGCGATCGTGCTGGTCTACACCCTGTTCGGTGGTATGTGGTCGGTGGCGCTGACCGATACCTTCCAAATGGCAATTATCGTTGTTGGCTTGGGCTACTTGACCTGGCTGATCGGTGACATGGCTGGCGGCCCACAGAAGGTCATTACCCAGGCTGCCACTGAAGGTAAGTTCACCTTCATGCACAGTTTCGACGCCAAGGATATTGTCGCCTTTATCGGCGCGGCGGTGACCATGATGCTCGGCTCGATCCCACAGCAGGACGTGTATGCGCGGGTGATGTCGGCCAAGACCGAGAGGATTGCCTCCCATGCCACCATTGCTGGTGCGATCTTCTATCTGGGCTTCTGCATGCTGCCAATCTTCCTGACCTACGCGGCGTCGATCATCGACCCGGCCATGGTCAAGCACTACCTGGTCGAAGATGCACAGATGATCCTGCCGCACCTGATCATGGAGCGCACCCCAGTGTTCGCCCAGGTGTTGTTCTTCGGCGCCTTGTTGTCGGCGATCATGTCCACGGCCTCCGGCACCTTGCTGGCGCCGTCGGTGACCTTCACCGAAAACGTGCTCAAGCGCTTGCGCCCGGAAATGACTGATGTCGAGTTCCTTAAGGCCATGCGCTGGACCATTGTCGCCTGCGCAGTGATCACCTGCTCCTTCGCCCTGTACTCCGATGCGAGCATCTACGAGATGGTCGGTGGTGCTTACAAGGTGACTCTGGTGGCGGCTTCGGTTCCGCTGATCGCCGGCTTGTTCTGGTCGCGAGCGACCACTCAGGGCGCGACGCTGGCCATGGCGTTTGGCTTGCTGTCGTGGCTGAGCCTGGAATACAGCTACCAGGAAACCGATTTCTGGCCGCCGCAACTGGTGGGCCTGCTGCTCAGCGCTTTTGGCATGATTGTCGGTTCGCTGTTGCCTCAGGTTATTGGCGTTCGCCCGCAATCGGCATCTCTGGAGTCGGTCGCTCAGCGCGCCTGATAGTCCCCTCGTAACAGGCAAAAGGCCAGTCATATGACTGGCCTTTTGCGTTGCTGCGCTTGCTATTTATGGCGTTAAAGCGCTGCAGCGATTCACTCAGGATGGGGTCTGTGCGCGTGCTGGCTGGCTCAGGCTGGCGAGTAGCTTTGTACCCGATTGCGCCCAGCGGCCTTGGCACGGTAGAGGGCCTGGTCGGCCAGTTCGATTAGTTCGCTGGCCTTGAGTTGTCGTTGGCTTTGCGCGATGCCGGCGCTAAAGGTGACTCCAAAGGTGCTGCCATCATTGGCATTGAATTGCACGTCGGCAAAGCGCAGGCGTATAGCTTCCAGAATCTCGGTGGCCTGTTGCAGGTTGCACTCTGGCAGCACCGCGGTGAACTCTTCGCCGCCATAGCGGCCCAGACTGTCAGCGCGGCGCAAGCGCTGGCGCAGTAGGTTGGCCAGGGCACGAATGACGTTGTCGCCCACCGCGTGACCGTACTGGTCGTTGACCTCCTTGAAGTGATCAAGGTCGAGCATGACCACGCAGGTGGGTTTTTCGCTGCGGTTGGCGCGCTCCACTTCCAGGGCTACCTGTTCCTTGATGTCTGCGTGCTTGAGCAGGCCGGTCAGGCTGTCACGGGCCAGGGCGTTGCTCAGCAGGCGGGCCCGCTGGGCGCGGGCCAGTACGGTGGCCACCAAGGCATTGTCGGAAATCGGCTTGGTGATGAAGTCATCTCCGGCTTTGAGGAGTGCCCCCATTTGTTTGCCAATGTCGGTTTCTGCCGACAAGTAGATGATTGGCACCCGTAGCCAGGCATCGTTGAGTCGGATGATTTGCGCCAACTCCGGCCCCGAGCACTGCGGCATATGGACATCGAGCATGATCACTTCGGGGTTGAAGCTGTGCATCACGCTGTCGATGTCCTGCGGCTGGTTGAGGGTTTTCACCTGCATGCCGGCATTGTCCAGAACCAGGCGATAACGGTTTGACAGTTCCACGTCATCATCAATCACCAGCACCCGGTAAGGCTCGCCGCATTTCTGGGCGAAGATGTTTTCCAGGCGGCGTGCGAGGGCGCTGAAGTTGAGCGGTTTATTGAGGTAGCCGGCGACGCCAGCGCGCACCGCGCGTAGCCGAGTGGCGAAGTCGGTCTGGCTGGAAAGGGCCAGCAGTGGCAGGGGAAAGGGCAACTGTTGCGGCAACTGTTCGGCAAACAGCAGGCCATCGGGA
>NKIE01000331.1 GCA_002256055.1 Pseudomonas sp. PGPPP3
GCGCATGTGTACGTACTACACCGGGGCTAACCATTCGTGCAGTCGACCGCCATCGGCGGCGGCTGAACTCAAACGTTAGGCGGCCTCGTGAAGTGCCCAGATGAAGTAGCAGAAAACTAGAAGTGATAATGAGGGCTATGGGTATGTGGCAAGAGATATGGAATACAGTGCTGTCGGAATTCTCCGATATCCCTGATGCGACGCAAGTTACACGTATCGTGTTGCGCCTTCTAGTTGCTGCAACCCTTGGTGGCCTATTGGGATACGAGCGGGAGCGGCAAGGCAAGAGTGCGGGAGTACGAACACACATGCTGGTTGCCATAGGGGCAGCACTCTTCGTCCTCATTCCCCAACAAGCCGGGGCATCAAGCACAGATTTGAGTCGTGTGTTGCAAGGCCTGATCGCAGGTGTCGGGTTTCTTGGGGCCGGAGCCATAATTATGGGAAATAGAGAAGTAGAGACTCGGGGGCTGACTACGGCGGCAAGCATATGGGTAACAGCGGCAATCGGCGTGGCTGCAGGAATGGGGCGGGAATCGACCGCCGTCCTGAGTACTCTTATAGCGTTACTCATCCTCTCTGTAGTTCCTTGGATTTACCGAACTAAAAAGTAAAACAAAGAGTGATGCGCGAGATCAAAGTTGGCCGTCTAACAATTCGCCGCACCTGACGTCGCTTAGCGCCGCAGGTTAGCTCAAACGTGAGGTGGCTCCGAATAAGCATTGCCGAGTCTGTTTGAGCTTTGCACGGTCTAGAAACAACAACCCCGGCCATGGCCGGGGTTGTTGTTTGTGGCTAATCAGCGGGGCTGATTATTTGTCTTCGTTGCGTTGGTGTTTGAAGAACACGCCGCTGTCGCCGAAGGTGGAGGCGATCATCGGTGAGGTCAGTTGCATCTCGCCGATCTTGGTGGCGCTGTTGCGGCGCTGGCTGGCGTAGGTACGGCTGATCGATGGGATGATCGAGGTTTTGATCTCCATCGAGGTGGCGTACACGTCATACAGGGTGGTGCCGGTAGTCAGGGTTAGCAGGTCGCTGCGGAAGTCGTGCGGGGCGCTGGAGAAGCGACTCTTCAGCTCGGCACGAGGTACGAAGTAGATCTGCGTTGGTGCCTTGGGCGTGGCGACGGCTACGCCTTTTTGGCTGACTTCGGCCATGTCGTTGAGTTTCAGCAGGGTCGGTTTGGCGCTCACCGCGGAGAACAGGATGGTGGTGCCGAGCGACTCGTTGACTTCCGGTACGACGTACTGCGAAAGCTCGTTGGCGAAGTAGTTGTAGTTAGTACCTTGGCCGCTGAGGGTGTAGAGCGCGGAGACGTTTTCCGATGGCTTGCCATCGACAAAGGCCTTCCAGGCCAGGCCTGGTGCAAAGCCGCGGTCGGCCGGGTCGCCGGTTACAGACAGACGCAGCAAGCCGCTGTCAGCACCCTGGAACAGGCCGGTGTAAGGGTTGCCCGGCACTGCGGCAAACTTCACTTTGGCCATTACGCCGTGGGCGTGCAGGGGTTTCTGGTAGTCGGCGGGGGCCACGTCGGTGCGGTCCTGGACCTTCTTCCAGAGGATGCTGCTGATCAGCCCGCCCACGTTGACCGGCTCCAGAGCCGGCAGTTTGTCGGCGGCGATCTGGGTGCGCAGGGCACCGTTGACCCAGAGGTTTTCCTGCTTGTTTGCGGCCGGCCAGCTTTGGTAATCCGCCGGGATGTTCAGGCCCCAGGGTTTGAAGGCGTTTTCTACGCCGTTCAGGCTGGTGTTCAGCTCTGGGTTATGACGCTTGAGCACGTCGACCATGCTGGTGTTTTCGACCCAATCCATGCCCACCTGGGTATAGATTTCTGGGCGGTAGTCGGAGGTGTAGAAACGGTCAGTCATCAAGCGCCGCGAGGCATTCAAGATGAAGATCTGGAACGCCGTTTCGCCAAAACCGAAGCCCTCAGGACGCACGGTTTCGGCCTGCTGGCCGACCATGGTGTCGATCAGTTCGATGTCGTTGTTGTAGACCTTTTTCAGTTTGGCGAGGGTGATTGGGTCGGTGGTCAGGTCTTCGAACTTGGTGATCGGGTTGAGGCCGATCTGCCGACGGAACTCGTTGTAACGCGGCACACCACGTTCACGGTCACGCACCACGTCGATGGTCGCCAGGTCGATATTGCCGATCAGGGGCACCGACAAGTTGCGCAGCGCGTTCGGGTAGTTGTTGAGGGTCAGGGCGCCTGGGTTGGTGATACCGAAGGAGTACCACAGGCGATCCGGGCGCTCAGTGCTGATGATGCTTTGCGCATCGCGGTCACGGGTGTTGGCGAAGGGGATCGAGCGGGAAACAACGTTCGAGCCGATGTCGTAGACATCAACGTTGTCGCGCAGCAGTGGGTGCATGCGGTACACCGAGACAAACTCTTCGGTCAGGGTGTAAGGCGTGCCGTGGTTGTTGGGTGCGGCGGAACCGACGATGCCGGCGAGGGCGTGGGAGATGGCCGAGTTGCCAGTGCCATCGGCGGCATTCGGGTCAATGCCCAAGATGCGGGCGATGAAGGAGTCGGATTTCTCCAAGTCCTCACGCACTTTGCGGATTTCTTCCTGGTACTTGTCGCGGGTGCCGCCGTCGCCGAGCAGGCCATACCAGTTGGCGTGCATAGCGCGTTCGGTAACTGGGTTGGCGATGATGGCCGGGGTCCATTCGATGGTGTGGATCTTGGCCATCAGGGCGGCGTTAACCAGGCGGGCGTGGTCGTAGATCCACTGATCAGTTTGCGCCGGGTAGGTTTGCTTGAGCTTGGCGGCGATGGCGTTGTGCTCAAGGGTGAACAGCTGGTGAAGCATGCTCAGACCCAGCCACCAGTTGTCGTTGACGCCGGTGACCGGCTTGCCGCTGATCAGCTCGGTGGGCAAGCTGTTGTCGGCGTTGACCTTGAGGCGGCCGTCGACGAACGAGCGGATCTTGTCGCTGCTTTCTTTGCTGCTGCCATACAGCTGCGAGCCGTCCCACCAGTGGGTGTTGACGTTGCGATAGGTCGGTGGCTTGCCGGCATCGGCCGGGCTGCGGTCGAGGTCAGCCTGGGTACGTTGGATCGACAAACTGCCTGAACCCAGTGCGTCGCCAGCAGGCAAAGGCACTTGAATCTCATCACCAACCGAGTTCGCGCCGTGGCTGACCCAGTCGTGGACCATGAACTGAATCCAGGCGCCGGCAATAAAGTTCAAGCTGGTGGCTGGCTTGAAGGTGTCACGGGCCAGTAGGACATTACTGACTTCACGCGGGTTGGGCGTCAGCAGTTTGCCTGCCGTGGTTTCGCCGTAGGTGATGCTGGGGTCGACGTTGCGGCCGAAGCGGCGATTGACCGAGCCTTCCGCCGGGTTGCTGAGGATGTTGCAGGTGCCGTCCTCGGTGCGCACGGTTTTACTGCGTTCGTCGCAGACAATGTCCTTGTTGGCGCGCGGATAGTCGTCGACATCGAACAGGTTATTTTTCAACAGGGCTTCACGCTCCATACTCAGCGTGAGCAGGCCTGCGAAAATACCCAATGTGCCCAGCTTGGTTAAAGCTGGCCAAGTCACCCAGACAGCCATGGCAATCTCTCCTCTTTTATTTTTGTGGTGTTGCAGGTGGGCTGATTGCCCGCAGGCAGCAGCGCTCGGGAGAGTAGGGGCAAGGGTTGGCCAGCCACCCCCTCCAGTGGGAGGGGGTGGGGTAAATAAGGCGCCATAAAGGCTGAGGGATGATCAGTTTTGTGACGTGCGTGGCTGAACGCAGAGGATGGCTTCGGTGCGATTGGCGACGTTCAACTTGGCGTAGATGTTTTTCAGGTGCCATTTGGCAGTGGACAGCGCCACCCCGGTTTGCGCGCTGATCTGGCTGTTGGACAGGCCGCTGAGCAGGTGGGCGAAGATCTCGTTTTCCTTGTCGGTGAGCAGGCTGTTGATGTTGCGCTCGCTGCGGTTGGCCGTGCGCTCATCGGGGAAGAACTCGGCATAGGATTCGCGGTATTTCTCCGGGATATCCAGCAGGCCAG
>NKIE01000332.1 GCA_002256055.1 Pseudomonas sp. PGPPP3
ACCAGGCTGCAGACTAGGTCGGCCATTTCCACTTCCATGGCGGTCGGTGCGCCGAACGACAGGCCGTACTGCAGCTGGCTGCGCACCGCGTCGAGCACTTCGGGGTGGCTGTGGCCGAGGATCATCGGGCCCCAGGAGCCGACATAGTCGACATAGCGCTTGTCGTCTTCGTCGACGATGTAAGCGCCTTCAGCACTCTTGATAAACAGTGGCGTGCCGCCGACGCTTTTGAACGCGCGGACCGGCGAGTTAACGCCGCCAGGGATGTGTGCTTGGGCGTTGGCAAACAGGTTTTCAGAACGGGACATGGGCAGGGCCTCTCGAAACGGGCGGGCTAATTGGAGTTGAACAGGTCGCTAAGCGCGCGGGCGCGGGCTTGTACCGCGGCGGCGCTTTCAGCGGCAAACAGGGCGTGGATCACGGCGATCAGGCTGGCGCCGCGGGCGATCAGCGCCGGGGCGTTGTCCAGGCTGACGCCGCCAATGGCGGTCAGGGGCAGGGCGAAGTGGGTGCGGGCTTGGTCGAGCAGTTCGACGTTGGCGGCCGGCGCACCGGGTTTGGTGTGCGAATTGAAAAAGCGGCCAAAGGCCAGGTAGCTGGCGCCATCACTGGCGGCTTGGGCGGCCAGGTCGAGGCTGGCGTGGCAGGTGGCACCGATGATCGCCTGCGGGCCGAGCAGGGCGCGGGCTGCCGGTAGTGAGCCGTCGCCCTGGCCGAGGTGCAGGCCGACGCCCAGGCGCGCGGCCAGTTCGACATCGTCATTGATGATCAGGCTGGCGCCATGCCGTGCGCAGAGCTCCTGCAGGGCTTGCGCTTCGTCCAGACGGCGCGCCGCATCGCCGGACTTGTCGCGGTATTGCAGCAGGCGTGTGCCACCCTGCAAGGCTGCCTCGACATAGGGCAGCAGCTTGCCGTCGGCCAGCAACTGGCTGTCGGTAATGGCGTAGAGGCCGCGCAGGTTGTTTATTGGCACAGGTTCGTCGTCGCTTGTCGGTTAAGCCAGGTCCAGCGGCAGGCGGCGCGGCACGTATTGGCCGTGGCCCAGTTGTTCGGCGTCGCGCAGGGTGCGCCAGGTGTAATCCAGCGCCGTTTGCACTGCGCTGTGCAGGGCTTCGCCCTGGGCCAGGCGACCGGCCAGGGCGCTGGCCAAGGTGCAGCCGGAGCCGTGATAGCTGCCTGGCAAGCGTACGCAGGTGGAGGTCTGCGGGCTGGCGTTGCGGCTATACAGACGGTTGTGGATGGCGCTTTCGTCACCATGACCGCCGGTAATCAGCAGGTGGCGGCAGTAGGGCAGCAAAATGGCTGCGCATGCGTCTGCGCTGCCCTCGGGCAGGTCGGCCAGCAGGCGTGCTTCCGGCAGGTTGGGGGTGGCAATCGTGGCCAGTGGCAGCAAACGTTCGCGCAGGGCATAGCCGACATCGTCCTGGCCCAGGGCGCCACCGCCACCGGCGCGCAGCACGGGGTCGCAGACCACCGGGATTCCGGGCAGCGATTGGATGATGTCGATCACCGTGTCGACCATCTCCACCGAACCGAGCATGCCCAGCTTGATGGCGGCAATCGGCAGGTCGGCGATCACTGTGCGCGCCTGGGCCAGCACCCAGTCAGGGTCGAGCACGCGGAAACTGACTACGTTGGCGGTGTCTTGCACCGTCAGCGCAGTCACGGTCGGGGCGGCATGGCAGCCTTGCGCTTGCAAGGCTTCGATATCGGCCTGCAGGCCGGCACCGCCACTCGGATCGTGACCCGAGAGGCAGAGAACAACGGGGCGGGAGGTATAAGTCGTCATGGTGCGCGAGCTTATCACTAATCCGCCTTTTGGCACTGCTGGGGGCGGGGCGCCGATGCCGGGGTGCAACGTGTGTGCTTGTCGGTATCGAGCATTCTGGAGGGTGGAATTGCTGTGCTAGAGTGCAGGCTTTTGGCCATCTGTTCTGTTCTTGCTCCTCTGTCTTGCGCCCGCGCTGGCGGCAGCGGTCGATTTTGATGAGTTCACCCGTCAATTGCCCCTGGGCGCTGAGTTGGAGGTGTTCGAGGATGTGCGTGGCGACACCAGCATCACCGAGATCACCTCGCCGGCCCTGGCGGATAGCTTTCGCCGGCATGACCGTGCGGTGCTCAATGCCGGCTATTCGCGCTCGGTGTTCTGGCTGCGCCTTGATCTGAATTATCGGCCGCAGGCCCTGCAAGGCCAGCAGCCATGGTTGCTGGAGGTGGCCTATCCGCCACTGGATCATCTCGATCTGTACTTGCCTGACAGCCAGGGCCACTTTCAGTTGGCTCAGCGCACCGGCGACCTTTTGCCGTTTTCAAGTCGCCAGGTGGCGCAAAACAATTACCTGTTTGCGCTGAACCTGCAGCCCAATCAACCGCAGCGTCTGTACCTGCGGGTGCAAAGCCAGGGTTCGGTGCAGGTGCCGGTGTCGCTGTGGTCGCCGGTGGCTTACCTGGAAGAGCAGCCGGCGCGCATCTACGTGTTGGGCATCATCTACGGCGTATTGCTGGTGATGCTGGTGTACAACCTGTTCATCTACCTGAGCGTGCGCGACCCCAGCTACCTGTATTACATCCTCTATATCGCCTCGTTCGGTTTCTACCAGGTGTCGGTCAACGGTGCTGGTATCGAGTATTTCTGGCCCGATAATCCGTGGTGGGCCAATGCGGCAACGCCCTTTCTGATCGGTGCATCGGGCCTGTTTGGTTGTCAGTTTGCCCGCAGCTTTCTGCACACGCGCGAACACAGCCCGTGGGCCGATCGGCTCTTATTGCTGCTGATGGGCGCCGGCGTGCTGGTGATGCTGCTGGCGCTGGTGGCCAGCTATGGCCTGGCCTTGCGCCTGGCCACGGTGTTGGCGCTGTTGTTCACCGTGCTGATTTTTTGCGTCGGGATTCTGGCCTGGCGCCGCGGCTTGCGGGTGGCACGTTACTTTATCTTTGCCTGGAGCGCGTTCCTGCTTGGCGGCATCATCAACACCCTGATGGTGCTGGGCTACCTACCCAACATGTTTCTTACCATGTACTCCAGCCAGATCGGCTCGGCCCTGGAGGTCGGCTTGCTGTCGCTGGCGCTGGCGGATCGCATCAATGCCATGAAGGCGGAGCGTGAGCGCATCCTTGAGCGCGCCGGGCAGGACTTGGAAGTCTTGAACCGCGAGCTGGCCAACAGCAACCGCTTGAAGGATGAGTTCCTCGCCACCGTTACCCATGAATTGCGCACGCCGATGAATGGCGTGATCGGCTCGCTGGAGTTGATGCAGACACTGCCGATGGAGGTCGCGCTGGCCCAGTACCAGAAGACCGCCAGCAGCTCGGCCCGCGACATGATGCGCATGGTTAACGACATTCTCGCCCTCACCGAGTTGCAGGCCGGCAAGCTCTACCCGCGTTGCGCGGTGGTCAGCTTGCGCGGCATGCTCGACAGTCTGCGCGTGCAGCATGGGCCGCGGGCGGCGGAAAAAGGCCTGCGCTTTAACCTGGAACTGGATGAGAGTCTGCCCGATACCCTCGAAGGTGATGCCGGCAAGTTGGGCCAGTGCCTGGGCTACCTGCTTGATAACGCGATCAAGTTTACTCATCAGGGCAATGTCACCCTGCGCGTGGCGCGCAGCGGTGTGCAGGGCAGTGGTTTGCCGTTGCATTTCGCGGTGCTCGACAGTGGCGTTGGCTTCAGCGCCAGTGCCGCACAGCCGATGTTTCAGCATTTTCAGCAGCTGGATAGCTCGCTGACCCGCGAATATGGCGGCCTTGGCGTAGGGCTGGCGATCTGCCGGCAGTTGGTGGCGTTGCTCGGCGGCCGGCTCAGCCAGGAGTCGCAACCGGGTCAGGGCAGCTGCTTCCAGTTGGCCATCGAGCTGGGCTTACCTGAACAATCGCAACAGCCCCAGGCGTTGTCTCGCCCCAGTGGTCCGCTGCAACGTCAGCCCGAGCAGTGCACGGTGCTGGTGGTGGAAGACAACGCCATCAACCAACTGGTGCTGCGCGGCATGTTGCTCAAGCTCGGCTATCG